>CAYZVI010000031.1:0-12915 GCA_964481695.1 uncultured Hydromonas sp.
TGCTCGGTGAAGCTGATTTTGTTGAGCACATTCAGGGCGATACCTTGTTCCAAATCGTTCGGACTGGCGGCCATGAGTTGATCGAGCATACGCGACACCGAACGACCATTGCGTGCGGTTTCGGTTGTGCCTTTTTTGTGCGCGTCCAGCTCTTCCAGCGCAATCAGAGGAATATAGACGTCGTGCTCTTCGAAGCGGAAAAAACAGCTCGGGTCATGTAGCATGACATTGGTGTCAAGCACGAACAGTTTTTTGGCACTGTCTTTGCCGTTTTTCTGGCGCGCGCGACGATGTTCAACTTTTTTCGGTGCAATCGGTTGTTTGGTCAGATTGGCTGTGGCGTTGAATGCAGCGGGTGTTGATGCAGCTTCTGGTTTTGCGATTTCGGTCGGTGTTTGGGCAATAACAGGGGCTGCTGGGGCAACAACGGTTTGCTTAGGTTTGCGCTGATTGTGCTGTTGCGCCGGTTTAGCCGATTTTGGCGTAGGTTTTGGTGTGCTGTTTTCGATGGTTGCACTGTTTTCGGAGGGTTTGACCGCCATGGTTTGCGTCAATAAACTGCCCTTTTTGGTTGGTGCTTTAGGTAATGGCATAAGTTCGCTCTCCAAGGTTGGGGTTATTGAGTTAATTGTAGGGTAGAACTATGACATCTTTTTGTCATGTGTCAAAAATTTTACAGCGCACGGACAAACGCCAATACCTCATCCACATGGCCGTCCACTTTGACTTTGCGCCATTCGTGAATTAATTTGCCTGTGCTGTCAATGACAAAGGTGCTGCGCTCAATGCCAACGACTTGTTTACCATACATCATTTTTTGTTTAATGACATCGAATTGTCGGCACAGTTGTTCCTGCGGGTCGCTGATTAGCTCAAAGGGTAGCTCTAGATTGGCTTTGAAACGATCGTGTGATTTGAGTGAGTCACGTGAGATGCCGAAAATCACAGTATTGGCCGCGAGAAAATGGGCGTAGTTTTCGCGAAATGCAATCGATTCATTGGTACAGCCGGGCGTGCTGTCCTTCGGATAGAAGTACAAAATGACGTTTTTCCCTTGACAGTCGGATAGCTTGAAGTTTTGGTATTCGCCTGCTGTGGCTGTCGTTATTTGTAGTTCAATATCAGTGACAGGGGCATTGAGAGAAACGGTTTGTGGTGTTGTCATTGCGATGTGTCCTTTACAATCAATTGTCTTCAGTTGGCAGCAAGATAAGCGCCAGCACTCGGCGATCTTCACTAATTAAAACGTTATATGAGCGCGCGGCAGCGCCTGAGGTCATACATTCAACGCCAATGCCCGCTTGGTAAAAAGGCGCAAGTACGCTTGGCGGTAGGAATGCTTGGCGATTGCCTGTGCCGATAATCAATACTTCGGGCTTATCACCGCTTTGAGCGCCTCCTGTGCCAAATTGCCCATTTAGAATGTCTGACCAAATTGATAGATCCGATGCACTTAAATCCTGAACCGTTCGTGCGGATAATTCACGCACTTCACCGTTGGGTGGGATCAGCAGGGTATTGGTAAAAGGTGCCTTGTTGATCTCGATGAGACCATTCACACACATTGTGATGGTGTTTTGTTTAGGGTTGGGTTTGGCTTCTACGAACATTTTTTATTAAAAGTTAATGTTTATTTGATTTTATCCAGAGTATTTTTCGAAAATATTAAAAAAATACAATTTTGTGTGGAGCGCGGTTTGAAATGAGCGTATACTGACAAGTATCATTTAAAGCCCCGAAGAATCGGCGGGAATTCTTTAAATTTAAGGCCAGTTTTCTTGGTCATTTTAGCAAGATTTCTACTGAGCATCGCATTATTTACCAGATAAATCGCTGATAATATTGCCTGATAAGCCGGATACCGTTTTAACCATTTTTTAACATTAAATAGATCTATATCATGCGTCCCATCCTTCAATCTCATAAACTCGATAATGTTTGTTACGACATCCGTGGCCCGATTATGCAAAGGGCACAGCAAATGGAGACCGATGGACAACGCATTATTAAACTGAATATTGGTAATCTGGCAGCTTTTAGCTTTGAAGTGCCTGAGGAGATGGAGCAGGATTTAGCGCGCAATATCGGTCAAGCAGGCGGTTATACCGATTCCAAAGGGATTTTCTCCGCACGTAAAGCGATCATGCACTACGCGCAGCAAAAAAATATCCGTGGCGTCACTTTGGACGACATCATTGTCGGCAACGGCGTGTCCGAGTTAATCGGTTTTGTCATGCAAGGCTTGCTCAACCCGGGTGACGAAGTGCTCGTACCATCACCGGATTATCCGCTGTGGACGGCTGCGACCAGTTTGGCCAGCGGTACACCAGTGCATTACATGTGCGAAGAGCAAAATGGCTGGAATCCATCCATCAGTGACATTCGCGCTAAAGTCACACCGAATACCAAAGCCATTGTGGTCATCAATCCCAATAATCCAACGGGTGCGATTTATTCCACTGAGGTGCTGCTCGATATTATCCAAGTCGCGCGTGAAAACGGATTGGTGGTCATGGTGGATGAAATCTACGATAAGGTTTTATACGATGGGAATAAGCATGTTTCTATGGCTTCCTTGGCGGATGATGTGTTTTTCATCACCATGAATGGTTTGTCAAAAAATTACCGTGCGTGCGGTTATCGTGCGGGTTGGATGATTATGTCTGGTGCGAAAGAGTCGGCCAAAGACTACATTGAAGGTTTGGTATTGTTGGCATCCATGCGTCTGTGTGCGAATGCGCCGGGACAACATGCCATCCAAACGGCTTTGGGCGGTTACCAAAGCATCAATGATTTGATCGCAGAGGGTGGTCGTCTGCGACGACAGCGTGATATTGCTTATGAAATGCTCACAGCTATTCCCGGTGTTAGCTGCGTGAAGCCAAAAGCGGCGATGTATCTATTCCCACGTTTGGATCCGGACGTTTATCCGATTGCCAACGATCAACAATTTGTACTGGAGCTATTGGAACGTGAGAAAGTGCTGGTGGTTCAAGGTACCGGCTTTAACTGGCCAGCGAACGATCACTTGCGTTTCGTGTTTTTACCGCATGAAGAAGAGCTACGCGAAGCGATCAATCGCTTTGCGCGCTTCCTTGCGTTTTATCGTGAGCGTGCGGGCACGACTCACTTAGTTGAAGCTGAATCGGCAGTGTAGTCAAGCCTGTTTTCGGTAAAAAGTCGGCATGTTGCCGGCTTTTTACCTATAGGGATTCTCTGTGAAAGGCCTTTATGCGAGAATGCACACTATTTTGGGTAGGTCTATTCTCCGCTTAATCCGTGAGGTAAGAAATGAATGATGCATTGAGTATAGCCTGTGTGCAGATGGTTTCTTCAACTCGTGTTGAAGAAAACTTGGCTTCGGCTGCGCGTGGTATCGCGCAGGCGGTGCAAATAGGTGCTCAAGTGGTGGTCTTGCCAGAGTATTTTTGCATCATGGGGCGCAAAGACAGTGATAAAGTCGCGGTGGCTGAGGCATACCGCGCCGATCAGCCCGATGAGAGCACACCCATACAGTTGGCCGTCCAAAATCTGGCCAAGCAATATCAGGTGTATTTGATCGCCGGCACGATTCCGCTCAAAAGTCCTGATGCGGACAAAGTGTACAATACCACTTTAGTTTACGCGCCCGATGGCATGGTGGTCGCACGCTACGACAAAATTCATTTGTTTGGATTTAACAGCGGTCAGGAGTCCTACGACGAATCGCGCACGATTTATGCGGGTGATACCGCGCAAGCACCTGTGGTGTGGGATAGTCCGTGGGGCAAAATCGGCTTGTCGATTTGCTACGATGTCCGTTTTCCAGAGTTGTATCGTGCGGCGCGGGATGTACTGGCGTGGGTGAACGTTGCCGCGTTTACCTACACCACGGGGCAAGCGCATTGGGAGCTGCTGATGCGTACGCGTGCGGTGGAAAACCAATGCTATATGATTGCGTGCGGGCAGGGCGGACGCCATGAAAATGGTCGCCAGACTTTTGGTCATAGCATGATTATTGATGCATGGGGTGTAGTTCAGGCATTGCACGAAACGGGCGAGGGTGTGATCTGCGCCACCATCAAACCATCGCGTGTGGCGCGGGTGCGTGCGAGTATTCCGGCACTGGAACATCGAGTTTTATTTTAATTTTTTACGTACCCATCCTATAAAGGAAACATAATGAACTGTGTGAATATCAACGACTTACCGCAAATTATGCGCCCGGACGAGCAAGGCTTTTTTGGCCCTTACGGCGGCACTGTGGATCATCCGGTGCTGGCAGCGGAAATGGAAAAAATCAAAGCGGCATTTTACGAAATCATCCAAGACGATGAATTTAAAAAAGAAATGCAACGCTTGCAAGAAACTTATGTCGGTCGTCCATCACCGATTTATCACGCGAAAAATCTCTCAAATCTGGTACCTAACGGTGCGCAGATTTACCTTAAGCGCGAAGACCTGAATCACACGGGCGCGCATAAAATTAATCATTGCATCGGTGAAGTTTTACTTGCGAAAAAAATGGGCAAGAAAAAAGTCATCGCCGAAACTGGCGCAGGGCAGCATGGCGTTGCTCTGGCCACGGCGGCCGCATTGGTCGGCCTCGAATGCGAAATTCATATGGGTGTAGTGGATATTGCTAAAGAACATCCGAACGTCTCGCGCATGAAAATCCTCGGTTGTACCCTTGTCCCGGTGTCTGAAGGTGCAGGTACGTTGAAAGAAGCCGTTGACAGCGCGTTTGGCGCGTATTTGCAAGACCCTGTAAACACGATGTTTGCCATCGGCTCCGTAGTGGGTCCATCGCCATTCCCTGAAATGGTAGCTTATTTTCAATCCATCGTCGGCTGCGAAGCACGTGAACAGTTCGAAAAAGCTACGGGCACTTTGCCGAATGAAATCGTGGCTTGTGTAGGCGGAGGCTCAAATGCGATTGGCCTATTCAGCGGTTTTTTGGATGAGCAAGACGTGCGCATCGTGGGTGTAGAGCCTGCGGGTGAGGGCTTGGATACCGGTCGCCATGCGGCAACCTTGACCTTGGGCAAACCGGGCTATATTCAAGGCTTCCGTTGTTATGTGTTGCAAGATGAAAACGGCAATCCAGCGGCGGTGCATTCAGTCGCTTCTGGTTTGGACTATCCGGGCGTGGGTCCGGTGCATTCGCATCTGAAAGATACAGGGAGGGTGAACTACCAAACCGCAACCGATCAGGAAACTTTAGACGCCTTCATGACGCTTTCGCGCGAAGAGGGCATCATCCCCGCGCTCGAATCCTCGCACGCCGTCGCCTACGCGCTGCGTCGTGCGCGCGAGCTGGGGGCTGCGGGACAGGGCAAAACCATTTTGGTCAATCTGTCCGGTCGTGGCGACAAGGATATTGATTTTGTGATTGAGAAGCTGGGTTTGTAAAATTCGAGTCAAACTCAGATTTTGAGTATCTGGAGTATCACTATCACTAAAAAAGCGCATGGAATTGTCCATGCGCTTTTACTTGCTTTGATGAGGTGATGATTCGATTATTTCATTTTTGTGTTATTGTGTTATTGCGTTTTCGACGGTGTGTAGATTTGGTCAAAAACCCCGCCGTCGGCGAAATGAGTAGCTTGCGCTTTGCCCCAGCCGCCGAAACGCTCGTTTACCGTGAACAGTTGAATCTTTGGAAAGCGTGCCAAATCCTGCGGGTCGGCGGCTTCGGGTTTGGCCGGTCGGTAGTAATTTTTCGCGATGATTTTTTGTCCTTCGGGTGAGTAAAGGTATTCCAAATAGGCTTTGGAGGCATCTTCCGTACCGTGTTTTTTTGCGTATTGGTCAGCCACGGTCACGGGTGGCTCGGCGAGGATGGAGACGCTGGGGGTGATGATTTCAAATTTATCTGCGCCAAATTCTTTGAGGGTTAGGAAGGCTTCGTTTTCCCAAGTGATGAGTACGTCGCCGATGTTGTTTTTGGCAAAGGTGGTGGTGGCACCGCGTGCGCCGGAGTCGAGTACGGGGACGTTTTTGTACAGGGCGGTGACGAATTCACGCGCTTTGTTTGGGTCTTTGTTGGCATGGTCTTCGGCATAACCCCATGCAGCCAAGTAGTTCCAGCGTGCGCCGCCGCTGCTTTTTGGGTTCGGGGTGATGACTTTGACATCGGGGCGAATCAAGTCGTTCCAGTCTTTGATGCCTTTGGAGTTGCCTTTGTGTACGACGAATACGATGGTCGAGGTGTAAGGTGCGCTGTTGTTGGGCAGGCGGCTTTGCCAGTTTTCGGCGGTCAATCCTTTTTTTGCAATGCTATCGACGTCGTAGCCGAGTGATTGCGTGGCAACATCGGCTTCCAGTCCGTCGATGATGGCGCGGGTTTGTTTGCCGCCACCGCCGTGTGATTGTTCGATTTGGATGTCTTCGCCGGTGGTGGCTTTCCAGTGTTTGATGAATGCTGCGTTGTACTCTTGGTACAGTTCGCGCGTTGGATCGTAGGAGACGTTGAGCAGTTTGCGTTCGGCTTTTGCCTTGGCTCCGCAGGCGGCGAGCGTGAGTGCCGAGCCGCCTAATGCCAATACGAGGATGATTTTTTTCAGGGTCGATGTGTGCATATAAACTCCGATGGGTGAATGCGTGGTATGGGTGTTTTCAAATTGAGAACGGTGTCATTGTATGAATGACGCGGCTGAATCTGAACCAATAAAAAATGAGTTGTTTATGCGTTTGGGTGTGCAAAGGTTTGCGGATTTTATGCAAAAGCTGGTTTGTGAACTTCATAGGCGTAGGTGAGGGGCTGTCTGGTTAGGCGGTCGGGTTAATGGCTTCGCGCACTTGCTCTTCGCTCAGTTGGGCGTTGCACAGTTGGATGAATTGGTAGGCGTAGCCGCGCAGGAAGTGCCCTTGACGCACGGCAATGACGGTGGTGTTGGGCTCGAAGAGGTGTTCGGATGGCAGGCGGATCAGGGTGTGGTCTTTTTGCTCGTTGAACGCCATTGAAGCGATGATGCCGATGCCCAGACCGAGTTCGGTGTAGGTTTTGATGACGTCGGCGTCCATCGCGGACATGACGATTTCAGGGGTGAGTCCGGCTTTGGCGAATCGCTCGTTCAGTCCGGCGC
Source organism: uncultured Hydromonas sp. (assembly GCA_964481695.1). Lineage (GTDB taxonomy): Bacteria > Pseudomonadota > Gammaproteobacteria > Burkholderiales > Burkholderiaceae > CTSOIL-112. Next base: position 7,068 of record CAYZVI010000031.1, read on the forward strand.
GACCCGTATAGCCTTCGTGATAGGTGATGATTGGGTGCTGTGCCACGTCACTGAGTTCGAGCGGGGTGTCTGGGTTGCGCTGTGCCAGCGGATGGTCTTTGCCGACGATCACGGCGTGATGCCATGTGTAGAATGGGAAGCTGATGAGCTCATTGATGCGCGGTAGCATTTCGGTCGCTACGCCGATGTCGGCGCGTCCGTCCAAAAGCATGGCGGCGATTTCTTCGGGGCTGCCTTGGTGCAGACGCAGGTGAACTTTGGGAAAGCGTTGTTTGAATTGGGCAACCACGGCGGGCAGGGCGTAGCGCGATTGGGTGTGGGTGGTGGCGACGGTGAGTTCGCCTTGGTCGCGGCTGGTGTATTGTTCGGCGAGATTTTTGATGTTTTGGGCGTCGCGCAACATGCGTTCGACGATGACGACGAGCTCTTCGCCCGGCGCGGTGAGGCCGAGAAAGCGTTTGCCTTTGAGCACAAACAGTTCTACGCCGAGTTCGTCTTCTAAGTCTTTGATGTGTTTAGACACGCCCGATTGTGAGGTGAATAGGGCGTTGCTGACTTCGGTCAGGTTGAATTGGCAGCGCACGGTTTCGCGGATGATGCGCAGTTGTTGAAAATTCATGTGAGCTCCTAATCGTGGGCTTAGATGCCCGCGCCTTGTTCAAATACGCTCAAACGCGAGGGCACGAGCAGCACGGTTTGCCCTTCGTGCAGTTGCTGCTCGGCGATGCATTCGGGGCTGGTGTGGACTTCAAAAAATTGCGTCGGGTCGATTTGACCATTTTGAATGCCGCTTAATTCAATTTTGCTGTGCGCATTGAATGACAAAATCCGTGTAATCTGCGCACGCACGCCGTCTGCTTTTTGCGTATCCGCGAGGATGTCCAATTCATGCGGGCGTGCAAAGGCAATCACGGAGGCGTTTTGCTCCAACTCGGCGGTATTCGGCAAACGGTGCTCGCCTACCTGCACATGCTCGCCGGTAACGCGACCGTGAAACAGATTGACCGAACCCAAAAAGCCATACACGAATGGCGTTGCCGGATGGCGATACACCTCCTCAGCCGTACCGATTTGCTCAACGTGGCCAGCATTCATCAGCACGATGCGATCGGCGACTTCGAGGGCTTCTTCTTGGTCGTGGGTGACAAAAATCGAGGTGATGTGCAATTCATCATGCAGGCGGCGCAACCAGCGACGCAGGTCTTTGCGCACCTTCGCGTCCAGCGCGCCAAACGGCTCGTCCAACAGCAATACGCGCGGCTCGACCGCTAAGGCGCGTGCCAAGGCGATGCGCTGGCGTTGCCCGCCGGAGAGTTGCGTCGGCAGACGGTCGGCGAGCCAATCCAACTGCACCAGCCGGAGCAATTCATGCACTTTTTGCTCAATCTGCGCTTTGCTCGGACGCATGGATTTGGGCTTCATGCGCATCCCGAATGCAATGTTGTCAAACACGCTCATGTGGCGAAACAACGCATAATGCTGGAATACAAAGCCGACTTGCCGTTCGCGCACATGCGTCTGCGACGCGTCCTCGCCATCCAAAATAATCTGCCCCGAATCCGGTGTGTCCAAGCCCGCAATCATGCGCAGCAAGGTGGTTTTGCCACAGCCGGAAGGCCCCAACAGAGCGACCAACTCACCGCTGGGGAAATCCAGACTGATGTTGTCCAAGGCGACAAAATCGCCGAATTGCTTATGAATATTTTTAACCTGAATGCTCATGAAAAATCCTATGGTGTGTTATTCAGCGGTGCGCGGGGCTTCCAGCGGCACATCCTCATGCGTGTGCGCCAAATGCGATTCCACCCAAGTTTTAACCGCCAACGTGATTAAAGCCAAAATCGCCAGTAACGAAGCCACCGCAAACGCCGCTGAAAACTGATATTCGTTGTACAAAATCTCGACGTGCAACGGCAAAGTATTGGTCTGGCCGCGAATATGACCGGAGACCACCGAAACCGCGCCGAATTCACCCATCGCCCGCGCATTGCACAAAATCACCCCATACAGCAGCCCCCATTTCACATTCGGCAGCGTGACGTGGCAAAACATCTGCCAGCCACTCGCACCGAGCACCAGCGCCGCTTCCTCCTCCTCTTTGCCCTGTGCCTGCATCAGCGGAATCAACTCACGCGCGACGAACGGAAAAGTCACGAAAATCGTCGCCAGCACGATGCCCGGCACGGCAAAAATGATTTTGATATCATGCGCACCCAGCCAAGAGCCGAACCAACCATGCGCTCCGAACAGCAGCACATAAATCAAACCGGCGACCACCGGCGAAACCGAAAACGGCAAATCAATTAAAGTCGTGAGCAACTGCTTGCCACGGAACTCAAACTTCGCAATCCCCCACGCCGCCACCCCGAACAGCAAATTCAACGGCACGGCAATCGCAGCCGCAAACAAGGTCAAAGACAGCGCGGATAAAGTAGGCGCATCAACCAAGGCTTGCCAATACGTTGCAAACCCCTTGCGCAAGGCTTCGGCAAACACCGCCAGCAAGGGCAACAACAGAAAAAAAGCAAAAAACGACAACGCTACAAATAAAATCACTCGCTGCACCCACGGCGATTCTCGGGTAGCCGAACGGCGTTCAAAAAGGGTAGGGCTGGTTTTGAATAAAGTCATTTCAAGCCCTCCCGGTGCGTTTACCACTCCACGCCTGCAACAGATTAATCAGCAGCAACAGCATGAACGACACCAGCAGCATGACCAGAGCAATCGCCGTTGCGCCGTTATAGTCATACTGCTCAAGTTTGCTGATAATCATCAGCGGCGTGATTTCAGAAACCATCGGAATATTGCCCGCGATAAAAATTACCGAACCATACTCACCGACCGCCCGCGCAAACGACAGTGCAAATCCCGTGAGTAGTGCAGGCCACAACATCGGCACAATCACATGACGAAAAATCTGCCAGCGGTGCGCGCCCAAACTCGCCGCAGCCTCCTCCAACTCGATCTCCAAATCCTCCAAAATCGGCTGAACGGTACGCATCACAAACGGAATACCGATGAAAATCAAAGCCACTGCGATGCCCGCAGGCGCATACGCCACCTGAATGCCAAACGGCTCCAAATAACGACCGATCCAACCATCCTTGGCATAAATCGTCGCCAGCGTGATGCCCGTCACGGCCGTCGGCAAAGCAAATGGCAAATCCACCAGCGCGTCGACCCAGCGTTTACCGATAAACGAATAACGCACCAGCGACCATGCCAGCAGCAGTCCGAATATCGTATTGAACAAAGCCGCAAACAACGCCATGCCAAACGACACGCGATAACTCGCCAACACGCGCGGCTCGGTAACGGTATGTACAAATGCTGCCCAACCTATGTGCGAAGTGGCGACGAAAATCGTGCTCAAGGGAATCAATACAATCAAGGACAAATACACAACGGTATAGCCCAAACTCAAGGAAAACCCGGGTAATACCGGCGGAGAACGGCGCAGACGCAAGATGCTCAAAATAACCTCTTTCACTCGTTTGGAATCAATCAAGGCAGAATTTTAATAATCAAACGTTATTTATATCAATGAATAAAAAATGGTTTAGTTATATTAAAAACCGATGATCAAGCAAGAACCCCATTCGCCTGTGCATGGGTTACAATCGCGCAATTGAATAATTGAACAATAAAAGAGGTTAATCATGAGAGTTTGGTCAATTCACCCAAAGTATTTAGACCCGCAGGGCTTGGTCGCACTGTGGCGTGAAACCTTACTGGCGCGTGCGGTGCTCAAAGGGGAAACGAAAGGTTACCGCAACCATCCGCAGCTATGGCGCTTTGAACAGCAGGCAGATCCGATTGGAGCTGTTGAATGCTATTTGCAAGAGGTGTTTAAGGAATCTTTGGCGCGAGGATACCGTTTTGATCCAACCAAAGTTCAAACAGCACCTTTTATAGGAATCGCAAAAATCACGGTGACGGAAGGTCAAGTGATCTACGAATGGAAACATTTGCTATCCAAACTATCGGCTCGCTCACCCGAGATATACCATCGTTGGGCAGATGTGAGCCAACCTGAATGCCATCCGTTATTCGCTTGTGTTGCTGGCGCGATTGCGCACTGGGAAAAAATTGCATAGTTTGAAAACGAAAAACCTCCTGATTAGGAGGTTTTTGGTGCTTTCAATTCATTAGTCACTTGCCTTGGAGCTTTGTATGGAGCGTTCGGCATGGATTGATTGGTTTTGCTAAACTCGAACGGGCCGGAGCCACAGTCGTATTTGACTTTTCCATTCGGTAATAAGGTAAAGGTTGGCAACTCTTGCTTATAAAATTGTTTTGCATCGCCTTTTGCGACGATTTGATTGCCTCTCAATTCTGCTGAAAAGATTTTACCGACATTGTCTTTAGCTTGATTGCCATAAAACTCCCGAACTTGCCAAGCATCGCCAGCACGCGTGATTTCAACGATCGGGGGGTTGTCCTGAGTCCAGACCCCCAAAAATGCTGCGGCATGATCTTTTTCATTGGATTTATCTGGTGCAGCGGGTTGCGGCGTGGCAGCTGATGATTGAGATGACACCGATGGCTCGGATGCGTTAATGACTTTGCTTGGATTACTACATGCTGTTAACAAACAGATAGAAAGAGCCAATAATCCGGATGTGTAAGTGATTTGTTTTTTCATGATGATCCTTTCATTGTTTACTTTTAATAAAACCAAACGCATATAGCAATGCGCCTACCATAATCAACAGCCAACCCACTGGAATTAAGAAAAAAGGCTCGTGTAATACACCGTTGGCATTAACGGTGGAGTCCATCAAGTTAAAAATGCCCCAAGATACAAAGCCAACCATTATTAACAGAACTCCAGAGTTTTTTAACTTATTCATAGCTCGTCTTTCTGTAGGATACTAAAATCGCAAAAGATTGTTTTGTGCTTTTATTATAATCATAGATATAACGCTATTTTTGTAGATTGGTTCGTTAAAATTGACTTGGATAATTATGCAGTAAGGATGATTTTAAAAATATGTGTTTTAGAAAATCACATAAAATCTGTTATGTTATAATGTAACATATTTATTGGAGATGTTATGAGTCACAGTCAATTTGTCCAAATCGCTTCGGCGCATTGCGCGAAAAATGGCGCGAACCTCACTGAACTCAGACGGCAAGTGCTGGAGTTGGTTTTGCGGCACGACGGCGTGGTCAAAGCCTATCAAATTTTGAATGATTTACAGCAGACGCGTGGTTCGGCAGCGCCCCCGACGGTGTATCGTGCTTTGGATTTTTTGGTTGAGCAGGGTATCTTGCACCGTGTAGATGCGTTGAATGGCTATATCGTCTGCCATCATTTGGGCTGTGCCCATCCGAGTGTCATCATGACCTGCCGTGATTGTGGAAAAGTGAATGAAATGGCAGCAGATGAAGGCTTTGCGGCTTTGCGCCAGTCGTGCGCAGAGCATGGCTTTGAGGTGGATACGCAGCAGCTATTGCTCAATGGTCGTTGTGCGCAGTGCAGCTTGGCGATACGAAAATCATAACAGCCGCTCATTTTCTATAAGAATTATGAAACTTCCTAAATTAAATTTACTCACGATGTCTGTGACAGTTCGGTTGATGCTGGCAGTCATCGCATTAGCCGTGCTGTGGCTGGCAATCGCGTGGGCGTTGGGTTGGTTGAGCCATCCGCTCGGAGGTGCACTGTGAGCGTGTATTTGAGCAATGTCACGGTTAGTTACCAGCGGCGACCTGCGGTGCATCATGTGAGCGGGCGCTTCGAGTGCGGTGTGGCGAGTGCAATCGTGGGGCCGAATGGTGCGGGCAAAAGCACTTTGCTCAAGGCGATTGCGGGTATTTTACCATTGGATCATGGCAAGGTCGC
>CAYZVI010000032.1:0-12911 GCA_964481695.1 uncultured Hydromonas sp.
TCTTTGAATTGGCGGTGGCGGCGGCAATCAGCTTGTTTGGTTTTAAATCCGGCGCAGCCTTGGCTACTGTGGTTGGCGTGTTGGTTGAAGTGCCGGTGATGCTGCTGGTGGTGCGCTGGGTCAATCGCAGCAAGGATTGGTACGAGCGTCGTGCGTAATTGCCAGATGTCATAAAAAATACTCGCCAAATTATTTGATCGGCGGGTATTTTATTTCAGAGGGTGGATTAAAAACTCCTTGCGATAAATAGCGATCGCCTCGGTCACAGACGATGAATACGATGGTGGCGTTTTCCACCTGCTTGCTTAATTCCAACGCCGCCCACAGCGCACCGCCGGAAGATATGCCGGCAAAAATGCCTTCTTCACGTGCGAAGCGCCGCGCGGTTTCCTCCGCATCTGCTTGAGTCACCAGCATTTCACGATCCACGCGCGATGGCTCGAAAATCTCAGGCAGATACTCCATCGGCCATTTGCGTATGCCGGGAATGCTGGAGCCTTCCGATGGCTGAACGCCGATGATTTCGATCGCGGGATTTTGTGCTTTCAAAAAAATTGATGTGCCGGTGATCGTGCCGGTCGTACCCATCGCACTGACAAAATGGGTGATCTGCCCGTGCGTGTCGCGCCAAATTTCTGGCCCCGTGCTGCGGATGTGCGCCAACGGATTATCGGGGTTGGCAAACTGATTCAGTACCTTGCCGAGGCCTTGCACCTGCATTTGTAGTGCCAGATCACGCGCGTATTCCATCCCTTGCCCTTTGGCCGTTTCGGTCAAAATCAATTGCGCGCCATACACCGTCATCGAACCACGTCGCTCGACGCTCAGATTGTCCGGCATGATCAAAATCATTTTGTATCCACGCATCGCCGCCACCATTGCTAGCGCAATGCCAGTGTTGCCACTGGTTGCCTCGATCAAGGTATCACCGGGCTGAATATCGCCTCGGCGCTCAGCCTCTAAAATCATCGACAGTGCAGGGCGGTCTTTGACTGAGCCGGCGGGATTATTGCCTTCTAATTTTGCGAGAATGACGTTATTACGCTCGCGTAAAATATCGGCATTCATGCGTTGCAGACGCACCAAAGGCGTATTGCCGACGAATTGATCGATGGTGGGGTAGTTCGGTTTCATATGCTTGGATTCGTATAATGGAATCTGGATTTTATCACCACCTGTGATTTTGCGTTTGCGTGTACAATGTGCGTCTATGAATACAGCCCCGACATCCACACAAGCACTGATTCTTTTTGCCCACGGCTCCAGCAATCCGACATGGCGTGAGCCGTTTGATGATATTGCGCGAAAAGTGCAAACTCTTTTGGCCAAGCAAGGGCAAGCGGTAGCGGTGCAGTTGGCCTTTCTTGAGTTGATGTCGCCCTCTGTAGAAAAAGCGGTATCGGATTGGGTTCAACAAGGAGTGCGCGACATTCGCATTGTGCCGCTATTTTTCGGTGTAGGCAAACACATTGCCGAGGATTTATGCAACATCATTGCTGCCGTACAAGTCGAACATCCGGATGCCATGATTCAAATCATGCCTGCATTGGGGCAAAGCGATTGGATGCGACAGGCGATGGCTGAATACGCGGTGCGCACGCTCACTGACTCTGCTTCTGCTTAAACCGCACGCAAACCTGCACCGACTAAAATAATACAGGGTGCATTGTGCTCGTTATCGTGAGTATTGTGCGCCAGTTCACCTAAGTTTAGCCGAACTATGGTCTCATCCGACCAGCTCGCGCCAAACACCATAATCACGGGTGTATCGGTGGCAAAACCTTTGTCCAACAATGTTTGCGCAATGGCTTGGCGACGTTGACCGCCCATATAGAACACCAAAGTTTCGGACGGTGCGATGTGCGTGTGCCACAGATTGTCCGGCTGGTTTTGACCTATGGCGGCAGTGAGCAGGCGTACGCTGCGTGCTACACCGCGTTTGGTCAATGCCGTTTGTGCGCTCGCGGCAGCGGCCAGCGCGGAGGAGACCCCGGGGATGATTTGGTAGCCCAGACCGACCGATACAATCGCGTCGATCTCCTCATCCAGTCGGCCAAAAATCGCCGGATCACCACCTTTGAGGCGCACCACGCGTGCGTATTGCAAGCCGTATTGGATCAGTGCGTCATTGATCTGCGCTTGCTTTTTAGATTCGCAGGCGTTCACGCCAACCCCGCGTTTGCCTACGTCAATCAGGATGGCATCGGGATGAGCGTGCGCCAATACGCCGTGATCAATCAGTGCGTCGTACAGTACCACCTGCGCCTGAGCGAGTGCATTCACGCCGCGCAGGGTGATGAGGTCGGCTGCGCCTGGACCTGCGCCGACGAAGATGATGGTGTGGGGTGTGTTCGAATCAGACAAACAAGCCACCCGCGACGGTTTGATTGCTCACTTCGTCAATCATGATGAATGCGCCGCCGGTTTTAATGTCGGCGTAGGCGTCTATGGGCAAAGCTTGTTGCAGTTGTAATTGCACGCGCGCCATGCCGTTCATTTCCAAATGATGCGCGTTGGTATGCTCGTCCAGCGTGTGAATGTCCAATTGATAGTCCACCGTATTCACGCGCGCGGCAATCGTGCGTGTGCCATGTTTGATGAGGTATTTGCGTCCCAGCGCCATTGGCTCTTCGGCAAACCAGCACATATCGGCACCGCGCAGTTTGGCCACGTCGGCGGCACTCGTACCGCTGTTGATCCAATCGCCGCGAGAAATATCAATGTCATCGGCAATGGTCAGTGTGACCGATTGCCCCGCATAGGCGGAATCGCGCGCACCATCGTAGGTGTGAATGCCAGTGATGGTGCTGGTGCGGTTTTGTGGCTGAATGGTGACGGTATCGCCGACCTGAACCATGCCCGCCTCAATGCGTCCAGCGTAGCCGCGAAAGTCGTCAATCTTGCTGCCGTCGTGGCGCACAACTTGCTGTACAGGAAAGCGCAATGGATGAGCGGATTCGTCCGGCACGCTCAGGTTGTCCAACAGTTCCAGTAATGCTTGACCTTGATACCACGGCATTTGCTCGGATGCGTGTACCACGTTGTCGCCTTTGAGCGCAGACAGGGGCATCGGGATAAAGTGTTTCACGCCAACGCGATCGGCCAGTTTTTGATAGCTCGCCACCACGCGCTCGTATTTCGCCTGATCGTAGTTGATTAAGTCCATTTTGTTGACTGCAATGATGATGTGCTTCACGCCGAGCAGTGCGAGCAGAGCGGAGTGGCGTTTTGTTTGCGTGAGCAGGGCGATGTCGCCTTCGCCGCTGAAGTCGAGTTTGCCCACATCCACGAGGACAATCGCGGCGTGTGCGGTGGACGCGCCAGTGACCATGTTGCGCGTGTATTGCTCATGCCCCGGCGTGTCGGCGATGATGTATTTACGACGCGGCGTGGCGAAGTAGCGATAGGCGACGTCGATGGTGATGCCTTGCTCGCGCTCGGCTTCCAGCCCGTCGGTGAGCAGGGCGAGGTCAACGCTGTTGTCATAGCTGCGGTTGTGTTTGGATTTGGATACGGCGTGCAGTTGATCGACGAATACGTTTTTCGAGTCGAACAATAATCGGCCAATCAGGGTTGATTTGCCGTCGTCCACGCTACCGGCGGTGATGAAGCGCAGGAGGCCTTGGTTGTGGCCTTGAGTTGTCGTTGTGTTCATGTTTTTTCTTCAAATTCGTTAGAGTTGTATTAACCGATTTTTAATATTAAAAATACCCTTCACGTTTGCGCTTTTCCATCGATGCTTCCGAGGTTTGGTCGTCCAGTCGCGTGGCACCGCGCTCGGTGATGGTGGTCTCAGCGGTTTCTTCGAGGATTTTTTCCACCGTATCCGCATCGGATAACACCGGCGAGGTACAGGTCATATCGCCGACGGTGCGAAAGCGCACGGTGCGTTTGCGCACGCTGGCACGCTCTTCATCGGTCTGCGGTGGTGTGATCGGCATGACGGATACAATCAATCCGCTGCGCTCGAAGGTTTCGCGTTCGTGTGCGTAGTAGATCGGTGGCAGTTCGAGGTTTTCACGGGCGATGTATTGCCAGATGTCCATTTCCGTCCAGTTGGAAATCGGGAATACACGCATGTTTTCACCTTTGTGAATGCGGGCGTTGTAGATTGACCACAGCTCCGGACGTTGTGCTTTTGGATCCCATTGGCCAAAGTCGTCACGGAATGAGAAGATGCGCTCTTTCGCGCGGGCTTTTTCTTCGTCACGACGCGCGCCGCCGATGCAGGCATCAAAGCCGTGCTCGGCGATGGTTTCGAGCAGTGTGACCGCTTGTGCCGCGTTGCGGCTGTCGGTGTCGGGGTTACGCAGACGCACCGTGCCTTTTTGGATGGATGCTTCGACACTGCCGACGACCAGACGCTCGCCCAGCTCGGCCACGCGTTTGTCACGAAAGGCGATAACTTCAGGGAAGTTGTGCCCCGTGTCCACATGCACGATGGTGAACGGTAGCTTGTTCGGTCGGAATGCCTTGAGAGCGAGGTGCAGCACGACGATGGAGTCTTTCCCGCCAGAGAACAGCAGAGCCGGGTTGGTGCATTCGGCGGCAACCTCACGCAGGATGTGAATGGACTCGGATTCGAGCCAGTCCAGATGGGCGCTGTTGAAGGTTTGGTTAAAAGCAATCTCAGTCATTTTTGTCCTCGGCTATCGGTGTGCTTAAATGTAGTCCGCATTCTTTGCTGTCGCTGTGTTCCCACCACCAGCGACCAGCGCGTAAATCTTCGCCTTCCTTGATCGGGCGGGTGCATGGCTCGCAGCCGATGGATGGGTAGCCCTGATCGTGCAGTGGGTTGTACGGAACGTGGTATTGAGCAATGTAATTTTTGACATCGGTAAAAGTCCAGTCGCGCAGCGGGTTAAATTTTTCCAGCCCGTTGGCTTCGTCCCATTCGCGCAAATTGATGGCGACGCGGGTAACGGATTGGTCGGCGCGCTGGCCGGTGATCCAGCCTTTTTTGCCGGTCAGCGCTCGTTGCAACGGTTTGACCTTGCGGATGTGGCAGCAGGCTTTGCGCAATTCGAGTGATTCGTAAAACGCGTGCTTGCCGTTTTGAGCAATGTACTGCTGCACGTCTGCTTCGTCAGGCGTGTAGATGGTAACGGGTAAACTATAATGCTGCGTAATGGTGCTAATCATCGCTGTGGTTTGCTCGTGCAGCATGCCGGTCTGCAAGGTGAAAATTTTAATCGGTAGTTTTAGACGCGCAATCACGTCGGTAATCACCATGTCTTCATACGCCAAGCTATTGGCAAATGCCAGCGGCGTGTGATCGGCGGCGATTTCGCTTAAAAATGCTTCCAGCGCGCGGATTTTCGCGATCAAACCCTGATCGTGTTGCGCCGGTTGTTCTTCATGTGTGCGTAAAAACAGTGGGCGTGCGTCGTCGGTGGAGCCTTGGTAGGTCACACTAAACGGTTTGAGCATGCGCAATGCGGTGTCCATTTTTTGATCCGCACGCAGGGAAAATGCGTTAAATCCCACGCGCTGCATGTAAAACAGATGATCCACCAGCACGTCGCCGATGGCGCGTAATTCGTTTTGGTAGCCCAAACGATTGCGCAGCAAATAGGCGATGGAGTGGCTGCGGCCATCGGTGAATTTCGGATAGTCCAGTGCGATGACGGGGAAGCGATTCCAGTCGAGCGAGAGCGTTTCCGGTTCGGTGGTGTTTTCCAGCCATACGCCGATGTCGCTGCGTTGTTGGAGTACGGGTTGCGCTTGCCATACTGCGAGCGGCACGATGTGTTTGCCTGCTGCGACAGCGATGGTCTCAGGCGTTTCACCTTCGGCCAGACGGACAATGGTCCATTCGTCCTGTGCGGCCTGTTGATTCAAAATATAGTTCATAGTCGTTTTTCTTTTGTTTCTTTTTAATGCGTGATTTTTTAACGCATTTCTCGATCACCATACACGGCGGTTTTAAACGGCGTGATGCCGACACGACGCAAACAGTCGATGAACAGTTCGTTGTCCTCGCGGATATTGACGTAGGTGGTGATGATGGTTTCCACGGCATCGACAATTTTCTCAGCCGCAAATGATGGGCCAATGATTTTACCGATGGATGGCGAAAATCCGCCCAGATGGGTACCATCCGAGCCGCCGAGGGAGATTTGATACCACTCTTTGCCATCCTTATCCACGCCGAGGATGCCCAGATGCGCGACGTGGTGATGACCGCAGGAATTCATACAGCCGGAAATATTCAACTGAATGTCGCCCAAGTCATACAGATAATCCCAGTTGTCAAAACGCGCTTGAATGGCATTCGCCACTGGAATCGAACGGGCATTAGCGAGCGAACAAAAATCTCCGCCCGGGCAGGAAATGATGTCGGTGAGTAGGCCGACGTTTGGCGTCGCCATACCGTTGTCTTTCAACGTTTGCCAGACATTGGGTAATTCTGTTTGTGGCACGTCGGCGAGTACGAGGTTTTGTTCATGCGAAATACGTAGCTCGCCAAAGCTATAGCGATCGGCCAAATCCGCCACCACCCGCATTTGTGCCACCGTTGCATCACCCGGCGCAATATTGTTTGCCTTGAACGACAGCACGACGCTGGTGTAGCCCGCGCGTTTGTGCGCTCGCGTGTTGCGAATGCGCCATTTGGTAAACGCGACGTTGTCGGTGTAATCACTGTGATTGAAATCAACTTCGCTCAATGCTTCATACGTTGGCTCGGTGAAGTACGCTGCGACGCGGTTCAGCTCGGCTTGCGTCAAGGTTGCAGGACCGTTTTCGAGATATTTGAATTCGGCTTCGACTTGGCGTGTGAACTCCTCCAAGCCCAAGGCCTTGAGCAAAATTTTAATCCGTGCCTTGTACAGATTGTCACGACGACCGTGGCGATTGTACACGCGCAAAATCGCTTCGCAGTAGCTCATCATGTGCGGCCACGGCAAAAATTCGCGCACCGTAGAACCAATCATCGGCGTTCGTCCCAAACCGCCACCCACTGAAACGCGAAAGCCCAATTCACCCGCGTCATTTTTGATGAGATACAGGCCAATGTCATGCGCGAACGTCACCGATCGGTCTTCGCGCGAAGCGCACATGGCGATTTTAAATTTACGCGGCAGAGCGGCGAATTCTGGATGAAATGTGCTCCATTGGCGCAATATTTCGCAGAACGGGCGCGGGTCGGCGTATTCATCGGCAGCCACACCGGCAAACTCATCTGTGGTGATGTTGCGCACGCACGCCCCTGAGGTCTGGATGGCGTGCATTTCCACATCGGCGAGCATTTGCAGAATGTCTGCGGTGTTTTCTAATTTAGGCCAATTAAACTGCACGTTTTGCCGCGTGGTGAAGTGCGCATAGCCTTTGTCGTATTGCTCGGCGATTTGTGCCAATGCGCGCAGTTGTGTGCTGGACAACAAGCCATACGGCACAGCAACACGCAGCATTGGCGCATGACGTTGGATATACAGGCCGTTTTGCAGACGAAGTGGGCGGAATTCCTCTTCGGATAACTCACCCGCGAAGAATCGGCCGAGTTGGTCGCGATATTGATTCACGCGCTCCTGAACGATGTTTTGGTCAATGGTGTTGTAACGATACATAATGATCCGACTCAATTAAAACAATTTAGAAAGGTTATACAAGCTCACACAAGTAATCAGCGTGCCCACCAAAATTAACAAAGTTTTGGTTTTGAAATGCCGCGTCGCATACGCAGCGAATGGTGCAGCAAACAAACCACCGATGACCAACCCAGCAACGATTGCCCATACTTGACCATCCAATAAAGTGAAAAACGCCGTCGCCGAGGTCACGGTCAAAAAGAACTCTGCGAAGTTCACCGAACCAATGGTTGTACGTGGATTGTGCCCCGAACCGACCAATGACGTGGTCACAATCGGCCCCCAGCCACCGCCACCCACCGTATCCATGAAACCACCGAAAATCGCCAGTGGCGCGACTTTTTTCGACTCAACGTCGGTTCTCAGCGCGATGCGACGAAATGCTTTACTCAAAATATACAAGCCCATAATCAGTAAATACGCATTGATGTACGGCTTTACAATATGTCCGTCGATGGTCGTGATGATGTATGCGCCCAATAGCACGCCGACAATACCCGGAATCAACAAATTCAAAAACAGTTTCTTATTCACATTTCCCAGCTTTGCATGTGAAATACCGGAAACGCCAGTGGTGAACACCTCTGCCAAATGCGTTGCGCCGGTGGCGAGAGCTGGCGAAGCGCCCGAGGCCAACAAAAAAGAACTGGCGGTAATGCCATACGCCATCCCCAACGCGCCATCCACAACCTGTGCCAACAAGCCGACCAGAAGGGCACTCCAAAAAATACGGCTGTGCAAAGTTTCGGTAATCAATTCAATACCGGAGGTTTGATGATGACCAAAAAACAACTTACCCACTAAAAATGCCGCCAATCCGATTAAGATCGCGATGGCCACATACATGGCGATCTGCAAAACCGGATGAACTGCAGCCTCGGCGATCTGTCGTTCTAATGGCGGTAAACCCAGCACTTCGTGTTCGTGATTGACCGAATTATCCGAAAAATCCAAATCCCTAATTTTCATAAAGCCCTATTCTTAATTAGTTTTAATAAAAATTTGCAATAATAAAAATGATTCTATATCAATTTAATATAAATAAAAAATAATAAAAATGATCCTTTATATAACTTAAATGAATAAAAAATATTGGTGATTTTTATTATTTTCAATAAATTCAATAGGTTAGAATTTAAATTCTTGGTTTGTCAGAGAAATATCTGATATGGATTAAAAAAGAGATCCTATGGAAAACAAAAAAGATCAGCAACAATGCTGATCTTTAGATTTGGTAGGCCGTGTTGGACTTGAACCAACGACCAAAGGATTATGAGTCCTCTGCTCTAACCACTGAGCTAACGGCCCGATGTTGGGTGCGAAGGCGCTATTGTACGTAAAAATGCTTTCGTTTGACAGTCATTTGCATCAAACTTATGCTGACTAATTTGTACTAATTGACTGCTTTCGCTATTTGAGTTCTTAGTTATTTTCCAAGAAGCTTTTTAGTTTTTCTGAACGAGAAGGGTGGCGCAGTTTACGCAGCGCCTTAGCCTCAATTTGACGGATACGCTCGCGCGTGACGTCAAATTGTTTACCCACTTCTTCTAATGTATGATCGGTTGTCATTTCGATACCAAAGCGCATACGCAGAACCTTAGCCTCACGAGGTGTTAGAGAGTCGAGTACATCTTTGACGATATCTTGCATACCCGTGTGTAATGCCGCCTCTGCTGGCGTCATAGCATTACCATCTTCGATAAAGTCGCCTAAATGTGAATCTTCGTCATCACCAATTGGGGTTTCCATGGAAATCGGCTCTTTGGCGATTTTCATGATTTTGCGAATTTTGTGCTCTGGCATATCCATTTTTTCAGCCAGCACGGATGCGTCTGGCTCAATGCCGGTTTCTTGCAAAATTTGACGCGAAATTCGGTTCATCTTGTTGATGGTTTCGATCATGTGCACCGGAATACGGATGGTGCGGGCTTGATCGGCAATCGAGCGGGTAATCGCTTGGCGAATCCACCAAGTGGCATATGTCGAGAATTTGTAACCGCGGCGGTATTCAAATTTATCCACGGCTTTCATCAGGCCGATGTTACCCTCTTGGATCAAGTCCAAGAATTGCAGACCACGGTTGGTATAGCGTTTGGCAATGGAAATGACCAAACGCAAGTTCGCTTCGGTCATTTCTTTTTTCGCTGTACGGGTTTTGGATTCACCCGACACCATTTGCTTGTGAATATCACGCAAATCTGGCAATGGCAAAACAACGTCTTTTTGAATATCAACCAGTCGGTTTTGTAATTCGTGCAGTGCTGGAATGTTGCGTTCAAAAATAGCATTGAATGCGTGTGATTTCTTCAACAGTTCATGTGCCCATGCCAAGTTGGTTTGGTGTCCTGGGAAGTTGGTAATGAAGAAGTTGATGTCCATTCCGACTTTATCCACACAGAGGTTACGAATTTGATTTTCGATCTCACGGATGGATTGAACTTGTAGTCGCAGTTTGTCACACAGACGATCAACGGTACGCGCAGTAAAGCGAATACCCATGAGCTCTTGGGTCATGACCTCCTGAGCTTTATCATAAGACTTTGAGCGGTAACCCTCTTTGTCAAAAGCAACGCGCATTTTGTCGAATAATTTTTCGATGGTGTTGAATTTGTCCAAGGCTTTGGCTTTGAGCGCTTCCAATTGTTTGTTGGACATGCTGTTACCGCTGTTGTCATCATCGCCTTCATCGTCATCGATGTCTTCGAGGTCTTCACTTTCAAAGTCTTCTTCTGCACCGATAAAGCCATCTACGACCTCATCGACCGGCATTTCGTCATTTCGAATCTTGGCGAACATTTCGCGCAATTCTTGAATGATGGCAGGGCAAGCAGAGATAGCGACCATCATTTCGCGTTGACCTTCCTCAATGCGTTTGGCAATCTCGATTTCCTGTGCTTTGGTTAATAACTCAACAATACCCATTTCGCGCATATACATACGTACCGGATCGGTGGTACGACCGAACTCTGAGTCCAGTGTGGATACAGCGACTTCGACCTCTTCTTCGGTCGTGTCGTCAGCATTGGCCACGGGTACATTGTCGCTCATGAGCAGTACTTCAGCATCAGGTGCTTGTTCGTAAACTTGAATACCTAAATCGGAGAAGGTGGATACGATAGTGTCCAGCGCGTCGCCTTCGACCATGTCATCCGGCAGGCTGTCGTTGATTTCCGCATAAGTCAGATAACCGCGCTCCTTACCTTGTTTGATCAGCAGGGTCATTTGTACGCGTTTGAACTCCAAAGCCTGAGCGGATTCTTCTGATTCTTTGCTTTTTTTCCCTTTGGTTTTTTCAGGCTTGACTTCGATTTCGACGATTTCTTCTTCCGCCTCGTCAATCTCATCATCGATCAGATCGTCGTCTTTGCTCAAGTCTAAGTCATCATCAATGGGCGCTTTTTGGACTGATTTAGCGGTAGAGGTTTTTTTACTCGTTGTCTTTGGCGCGACTTTGTTTGTTGCTGCAGGTTTAGCAATTACTGTTGCTTTAGCAGCTGAGGTCGCTTTTTTTGCAGGCTTGGTTGTGGTTTTTTTTGCTTCGATTTCTGCTTTTGGTGCAGCCGCTTTTGTGGTTGTAGCTGCGGTAGACGCAGTCGGTTTCTTTGTAACTTTGTTGGTAGCTGTTGATGCTACGGTTTTACTTTTACTAACAGGCATAGGATTTTTCGATGGGGTTTTCGCTTTAACTACTGGAGTCGCGGCTGGTTTTTTTACAGAGACATTCTCATTTGTTTTTGCAGTAACTTTTGATGCTGCCTTGGTAGGCGCTGAAGTTTTTGTTGCAGTTAATTTGGTTGCTACAGTCGGTTTTTTTCCAACAGCCGGTTTGCTCTGAACAGCTTTTGACGGGCTTGTTGAGGTTTTTGCAGCTTGAGCTTTGTCTGTGGCTTTGTTCGGCTGTTTCAACGTGGCTGGTGTTTTTTTACTTGCTGAAGCAGGTGTTGCTTTTACCGTAGATGTGCTGGTTTTAACAGCTTTGGTCCTGCTGGCTAATATGTCTTTTTCTGATTTGAAGACAGCTTTTGGTGAGGATGGTTTTGAAGCTACGGGTTTGGCAGTGTTTTTAGAAGTAGGCTTTTCAATAATTTTTGCTGCAGATTTTGCTACTGACGACTTTGCGATTGTTTTCGCAGTTACAGCGTTGGTTTTAGGTGCTTCGCTTACTTTAACGGATGCTTTGTTAGGTTTTTTTGCAGTGCTGATTTTGCTAGAATTTTTGTTTGAGCTCATGGAGTAGGCCTTTTTGAAAAATTACTGCTTTTCACAAATACAAGCGTTAAGAAAATAACAACCAATTGAAAATTATTGAACACTCTAAGAATACAGTAGTGCTCTTGATATTCTTAATTACCTTAGAACTTTACATTATAGCATATTTCAGCTCAATTTTTCTGTAAAAACAGATGCTTAGCCGAAGTGGTTTGCTGGTGATAGGAGTATCTGTGGTTTATGTGTAATGCGCTCGCTCTTGCAGCAATCGCGCGTATTCCTCTTTGGATTGAGGGTCATGTGCTAATTGTTGCGCGAGCGCTTGTAACCTATGTTCTAAATGCTGGCGATGTAGGTTTTTTTCAAGGGATTGGAACTCAATTTGTGCATTCTCAGCGTTCATTTCCGGTTCTTGCAATTGCTGCTGTAAAATGTGCTGATATAAAGCCCAGTGATCCAGCTGCTCAATCTGATGATAAATCGCCGCCGATGTAGTGTCGGGTTGCGTTTGTAAAAACTGGATGAGCTGAGTCAGTGATTGATGCTGAGGCTGTTGCTGCCAAATGCCTAATTGCGCCTGCTGCGCAATGTGCGGATGCGCGAGTATCCAGCGCAATGCTTGATCAACCGAGCTGAGCGGTTGGCTGCGTTTGTTTTTCTGCGGAGCGCGTTTGGTTGAACGTGATGTTTGTGCGGCGATTTCGGCGTACTCGGCGACATCAATTGCTTGAATGCCCAGCTGGTCGGCGATGGATTGAATGATTTGCGTGCGCAGAGCGTTGTTAGGAATGGCTTGCAGCAAGGGCTTAGCCAAATGCAGCTGACGTGCGCGCGCCTCCGCGTGGCCTTCAGGCGCCGCTTGGCGCAGGCCATAGAGCAAGAATTGTGATAGCGTCATCGCGGATTGCACTTCTGCGTTAAAACGCTCTGCGCCAAACGCACGGACAAAGCTGTCGGGATCATGCTCGGGTGGTAAAAATAAAAATTGAATTGTACGTGTATCGGTAGCGTAGGGCAGGGCGTTGCTCATCGCACGCCAAGCCGCTTTTCGCCCCGCAGAGTCACCGTCAAAACTAAAGACGATGCGGTCGGTAAAGCGGAATAGTTTTTGAA
>CAYZVI010000033.1:0-12886 GCA_964481695.1 uncultured Hydromonas sp.
ATTGGCTAACAACAAATTAGCCGCTTAACTGTCCGTTAAAATGGAGGCAGATCAGTATACACCGCGTGCAGAAATTGGACATCAGGCGGCCCAATTACTGCTTCAGCTACTGAAAGGCGAGGAACCAGAGCAATCTTGCTTTGATGTTGAGTACTCTTTAAAGGTTCGAGGCAGCAGTTAGTTTTATTTTTAATTTAATAGTTATAAGCTATGATAAGTATAAAAAAATACAATATAACTATTATGGTTTTTGCTTAATCATGTTGCTATAATGTCATCAAGTTGATTGATTCACTTGCTATGATCATTCAGTCATTTAAGTGATTAATAGTAAAAATCTTTCAGTTATGTTCGTTTTATCCACTGTTCTAACCCTAAAGGAGCGATTATGTCGATTATCAATTCTGTTGTAAAACCATTCAAAGCAACTGCATTCCACAATGGCAACTTCGTTGAAGTTTCTGATGCTGATTTGAAAGGTAAATGGTCTGTTGTGTTTTTCTACCCAGCTGACTTTACGTTTGTATGTCCAACTGAGTTGGGTGATTTGGCTGATTTGTACCCAGAGTTTCAAAAATTGGGCGTTGAATGCTACTCAGTTTCTACCGATACGCACTTCACGCATAAAGCATGGCACGATGCATCTGAAACCATTCAAAAGATCAAATACCCAATGGTGGGCGATCCAACCGGCGTTATCAGCCGTAACTTTGATGTGATGATTGAGGAAGATGGTTTGGCTTTACGCGGTACGTTTGTGATCAATCCAGAAGGTGAAATTAAAGTTGCAGAAATTCACGACTTGGGCATCGGCCGTGACGCGAAAGAATTGCTGCGCAAAGTTCAAGCAGCTCAATACGTTGCCACTCACGATGGCGAAGTTTGCCCAGCTAAATGGACTCCAGGTGAAGCCACTTTGAAACCATCTTTGGATTTGGTTGGTAAAATCTAATCATACAATTCTGGCTGAATGCTTCAGACTTTCAGTCAGATTTGAGAAGGTTTTGCGTAGGGTTTTGATGGCACTGCACTCAAAATCCTATACAGAAATTTCTCTTCCTTACTCCATGATCATTGTTTGAATGAAAGCCTCTCTATTTGTCTGGCTTGGGCTTTTTGCACCTTAAATCAAATGATGATCATGGATTTAAGACTCAGATTTCTTTTTGGGTCTTAAAATTTACTCAAAAAAGGAGTTTCATTATTATGTTAGACACTGCTATTCAAACCCAACTCAAAGCGTATTTAGAAAAGTTGGTTAACCCGATTGAACTAATCGCTTCTTTGGACGGCAGCCCGAAAGCGGCAGAAATTCGTGAGTTATTACAAGGTATTGCGGAGCTGTCAGATAAAATCAGCGTGAACGAAAACGGCACAGAGCAATTACGTCCGTCATTTGGTGTGGCGCGAATAGGTGAAGCAGCTCGCGTGCAGTTTGCCGGTATTCCGATGGGGCACGAATTTTCGTCATTGGTACTGGCGTTATTGCAAGTGAGTGGCTATCCGCCGAAACTGGATGCAGCGGTGATTGAGCAGATTCAAGGTTTGAGCGAACCGATGCATTTTGAAACCTTTATTTCACTGTCATGCCACAATTGTCCAGAAGTTGTCCAATCTTTAAACCTATTGGCGGTTTTGAATCCGAACATCACGCATACCATGATTGATGGCGCGGATTTTCAAGATGAAGTGAAGTCACGTAATGTCATGGCGGTCCCAACCGCATTCGTCAACGGTACTGAGTTTGGACAAGGACGCATGACTTTAGAGGAAATTTTGCCGAAACTCGATACCAATGCCGATGCCAAAGCAGCAGACAAGTTGAATGCGAAAGAAGCGTTTGATGTACTCGTGGTGGGTGGTGGTCCAGCTGGTGCGGCGGCGGCGATTTACGCGGCGCGCAAAGGGATTGCTACCGGTGTGGTCGCTGAGCGTTTTGGCGGTCAGGTGTTGGATACCTTGGCGATTGAAAACTTCATCTCCGTGACCGAAACTGAAGGGCCAAAACTCGCAGCAGCCTTGGAGCAGCACGTCAAGGCCTATCCCGTAGATGTAATGAATGTGCAAAAAGCCAATAAATTGATTCCGGCGGGTAGCGATGGTTTGGTTGGTGTGCAACTGGAAAACGGCGCAACGCTGAAGAGCAAAACCGTGATTTTGGCTACCGGTGCGCGCTGGCGTAACATGAACGTACCCGGCGAGGCAGAGTACCGCGCCAAAGGCGTAGCATACTGCCCACATTGTGACGGTCCGCTGTTCAAAGGCAAGAAGGTTGCCGTGATTGGAGGCGGTAATTCGGGGGTTGAAGCAGCCATTGATTTGGCGGGCATTGTCGAGCACGTTACATTGCTCGAGTTTGACAGCAAATTACGTGCCGACGCAGTGTTACAAGACAAATTATTCAGTTTGCCAAACGTCACAGTCCATACCGAAGCGTTGACCTCCGAAGTCATGGGTGACGGCTCGAAAGTGACCGGCTTGCGTTATAAAGACCGCTCGACCGAGCAAGAGCATGTGGTTGAATTGGCCGGTATATTCGTACAAATCGGTCTGCTACCAAACACCGACTGGCTCAAAGACGCCGTGGCGTTGACGCCACGCGGTGAAATTGAAATTGATGCGCGCGGCCAAACCTCGATTGCTGGTGTGTTTGCAGCCGGTGATTGCACGACACAGCCATACAAACAAATCATTATCTCGATGGGGTCGGGTGCAACAGCAGCATTAAGTGCCTTTGATCATATTATTCGCAGTGCAAGTTGATCTAAGAGTCGGCTTCAAAGGAGTTTTATCTCTATTATGAGCAATGTTTTATTACAATAAGTTGGAATAAGTTTGTTATTTAACAATTTGATTTTAAATAAATTTAATGCGCTAACTTATGTCCTATCAATAGATATGAATGCTTGCGTCTAACAGGTGTTTGGGTTATCCTAAACGCCTGTTTAATTCTTTTGAAAAGACATGTCAGACGACTCATACCCCACGCGTGGCGCAAAATCTGAAAAGCGTCACAAATCTTTTTTTGAGCGTTTAGCCGGATTATTTGAGGCTGAACCTGAAACACAAGAACAATTATTGGAAATTCTGCACAGTGCGCGTGAGCGGCATTTGCTGGATGACGATGCGCTTTCCATCATTGAAGGGGCATTGCAGATATCCAATCTTCTAGCTCGGGACATTATGGTTCCTAGAGCGCAAATGGATGGAATTAATATCGAAGATGAGCCAGATGCGTTCATTCCCAATATTATTGCCACCAGTCATTCTCGTTTCCCTGTATTTGAAGGCGGTCGCGATAAGGTGATCGGCATTTTGCTGGCCAAAGACCTGCTCCGTTACTACCACCATGAAGATGAGTTTGACGTACGTGATAATTTGCGTCCCGCTGTTTTTGTACCTGAATCTAAACCTTTAAACGTATTGTTGCGAGAATTCCGCGAAAATCGCAATCACATGGCCATTGTGGTCGATGAGTACGGTGGGGTTGCGGGTTTGATTACCATCGAGGATGTTTTGGAGCAGATTGTCGGTGATATCGAGGATGAACACGACTGGGATGAGGAAGCAGACAATATTATCGCAGACCGAGTAGGCCGTTTCCGTGTGCGCGCCTTGACTGAAGTTGAACAGTTTAACGAGTATTTCAATGCTCAATTGTCTGATGAAGACGCCGATACCATTGGCGGGCTGGTGACTTCGGAGTTAGCACGTATGCCTCGTCGTGGTGATATTGTCGTGATTGATCGATTTGAGTTTGAGGTACAGCGAGCCGATGCGCGCCAAGTGCATGTCTTGATGGTGCGCGTATTGAGCAATGAAGAGCTGTCTAAATACCAAGAGAAAATAGAATCGCAAGATCATTAAGAATTGAAAATGAATCAATACAATAGGAGACATTGATGAATAAGTACATTATGGGTTTATACTTGG
This sequence comes from uncultured Hydromonas sp., assembly GCA_964481695.1. Lineage (GTDB taxonomy): Bacteria > Pseudomonadota > Gammaproteobacteria > Burkholderiales > Burkholderiaceae > CTSOIL-112. Next base: position 3,934 of record CAYZVI010000033.1, read on the forward strand.
CTATCAATGTCCCAGCGATTGCCTGGGCACAAGAGATTGATGTCCCAGATGTTCCGCCTACTGATACTTATGAGCTATCTGGCCATTATGGTATGGGCAGCTTGGATTTGTGGCGCTCTGGTAAAACTTTAGAAGGTGCAATTTTTAATATTAACGCGGTTAGTGAACGGGGAAATGTATGTGAGCTGACGGGTAAAATTCATAATAATCGCTCTATTTTGAAAGTCTATGATCAGAGTAGTTGCGAGATCAATTTTTCCGAAGATTCAGCTCGAATTCGAGTTGCAAACGTTACCTCAGAGGCATGCTCGAATTTTTGCGGTTCAGGTGCTTATTTTGACGGCGACTACCTTAAATTACCCTCAGAATGCAGCCAAGAGGCAAAAAAGGCAACCGATCAGTTATTTCTCAAGCAATATCAATCCAAACGCTACACCCAGGCAATTGCTACTCTGAGCAAAATGTGGCAAACCTGCGAGCCAACCATGCATTGGCTGGATGAGATGAAGATTCGCAATAATCTGGCCATAGCTTATGCTAAATCGGGCGATAAAGCACAGTGTCTTAAAGTCTTACAGCCCTATCAGAAAGAAATCCAATCAAAAAATCCATTGGAACTACGTGATCCTCCTGTTAGTTATTTATTTATAGAGGACTATCAAGCTCAGTTGAAAAATGCACGCTATAACTGGAAAATGTGTCAATAGCGTCAATATGACAGGCGATGAAAAAAAGAGGGCTATAGCCCAAGAAACTCAGAGTTTTGTTAATTGTTGCATATAAAAGCCCTTCGTGAAGAAGGGCTTTTGTTTTGGATGAAAAAGAGTTTTAATCTTCTTCAATATGCAGTTCAAACTTACTTGCCATTTGCTGTTGCACATGTGCAGGAACAGCGGCATAACGTGAAAACTCAATGGCGTAACTGCCTTGACCGCCGGTGAGAGATTTCAGACGTGATTGATACTCTGAAATTTCAGCCAGAGGCACTTCACCCGATACGATCGCCATGCCGTGTGCTTTCTCACCTGTGCCGGTGACGTGACCACGACGAGATGATAGGTCGCCTGCCATGTCGCCAATGTGTTCTTGCGGTACTACGATTTCGATGTTGACAATCGGTTCGAGAACGATGGGTTTCGCATTGCGGATCGCTTCGATGGTGGCTTTTTTACCCGCCGCAACGAAGGCAATCTCTTTGCCATCAACAGGGTGGGTTTTACCATCAAACACGGTGACTTTGACATCTTCAACCGCGTAGCCGGCAACAATCCCGTCTGCTAATGCTTGGCGAACGCCTTTTTCAACCGCAGGCATGAATACGCCCGGAATGACGCCACCTTTGATCGCATCGACGAACTCAAAACCTTCACCACGACCTTTTGGCTCTACGCGCAAGTGAACTTCGCCGAATTGTCCTGCGCCGCCTGATTGTTTCTTGTGACGGCAAATACCTTCGGCTGTAGCCGTAATGGTTTCACGATACGGAATGCGCGGTGGTTTGGTGTCCACTTCCAATTTATATTGGTTGAACATTTTTTCCAATTTGGATTTCAGATGGATTTCACCCAAACCACGAATGACGGTTTCATTGCTGGAAGGGTGGCGCTCCAGAACAAAGGTCGGGTCTTCGCTGGTGAGTTTAGCTAAAATGTCAAATAAACGCTGCTCATCACCTTTTTTCTTGGTTTCGATTGCCAAGCCTGCCATCGGTTTTGGAAAATCCATTGGCGTCAAATGAATGTGATCCTCGTCATGTGAGTCATGCAAGACGCTGTCGAACTCGATTTCGTCGATTTTGGCAACTGCGCCAATATCACCCGGTAACAACTCATCTACTTCGGTGGTGGTTTTACCTTGCAATTGGTATAAATGCGCTACTTTAATCGCACGTTTGGAATCACCGACAAACAGTTGCATATCCTTTTTTACAGTACCTTGATGTACGCGGAATACGCTGATTTTACCCATGTAAGGGTCAGATACGACTTTAAATACGTGTGCTAAGACGTGTTGAGTAGCATCAGGCGTTGCTGTGAAGGCTTCAGTTGCACCACCCAGTTCGCCTTTATAGAATGGCGGCAGATTGCCTTCGGTTGGATTGGGCGCTAATGAGGCCAAAACATGCAGTAGTTCTTTAATACCTGCGCCCGTTTTAGCGGAGGTGAACAATACGGGAATCAAATGACCGTCACGTAGGGCTTTTTCAAACGGGGCGTGCAGGGCGGCCACACTTGGATCGGCGCCGTCCTCTAAATATTGTGCGAGTAAATCCTCGTCTTCCTCAATGATTTGGTCAATCAATGCACGGTGTGCAGCGGCAACAGATTCAAAATCAGCATCGCCCGAGTCATGCTCAAGCACTTCGACGACATCAGCAGAACCATGCGCTGGTAAATCCAGAACCATACATTCTTTGCCAAATGTTTCACGGATTTCATTCATTAGTGCGGGTAAATCAACGTTCTCTGCATCAATTTTATTGACCACAATCATGCGTGCGAGCTTACGATCTGTGGCGTACTGCATCATGCGCTCGGTCATCAATTCGATGCCGGTTTGCGCATTGATCACAATAATGGCGGTATCCACGCCGGCCAAAGCGGCAATGGATGAGCCTGAAAAATCAGTTGCACCTGGGGTGTCCAGCAGGTGAATATGAGTATCCTCATAGGCAAAATTCACCACGGCAGAGTTCAGAGAGTGTCCAGCTTCTTTTTCTTGGGGGTCAAAGTCACATATGGTGGTGCCGCGTTCAATGCTGCCTTTGGCTGGAATGGTTCCGGTCGCAAATAGCAATGCTTCAGCTAAACTGGTCTTGCCTGATGAGCCGTGACCCACCAGAGCAACCGAACGGATGGCTTGCGTGGTGTATTTGGGCATGATTTTCTCCTTTATTTTTGTCAATCCAAATAGTTTAAAAGCAGGTTCGCTTTATGATTGGCGTGACACTCAAGAAGCGAGCCTTGGTGTCACTATACGCCGTTCAAATTTGAATTTCAATAAAGACTGAAATCATTAAAACAAAAGAAATTATTATTAGCGTATAGCCTGATAAAACGTTTACTCGCCGTAGTAATCTTTGGCTTTATATTTTTTGGTTTGAGTAGTCATGCGGGCTTGCTGCGCAGAACTGCGGGTACGTGTAGTCACGTAGACAAATCGCTCATCGCGCAGGGCATCTTCGGTGAGCTCTTTCATCACAACCAGACCACGTTTGGGGACTACCGCGTATTCGGTGGTTTGGTGCCAGCAGCAGCCGGATTTGCTAAACGTGATTAAACGTTGACGTTTGGCATCGGTTTCGAACATTCCGAGGTTTTCATGCGCCAAATCCGTTAATTCCTTGCTGAGGATGAATTGTCCGCGCGTTTGATTGAATACATAAACATCGTAGGAGGGACCGCTGTATCCGCTCTCATTGCCATTACGAATGGCGAGATCCTCAGTGCCATCAAAGTTAAAGTCATTAAAAATGAGTGGGCTTTGCTCGTTATAAAGCTGAATGATGTTGACGGTTGGTTTTTGTTCTTTGGTTAAAAAGAACGTCAAATTATCGGAATGAAACGTTTGTACTGCGCGACGACTGGATTTTTCAGATAATTGGACAGTACCTTTTCCCTCACATAGCTCATTGTCACATTTCTCAACCTGTATTTGTGCGTGATACTGTTTTGAACCATCCGCAATAGTGAATGAGTAGGGCTGATTGCCTGCTGTCGCAGGAGACATAGTGATAAAGCCTAAAAGAGCGGTTATAACGTTACTCGCTGACATACTCATTCTGCGCATATCATTTCTCCTGCTGGTACAAAGTAATTAACAACGAACGGTTTTAATGAACTCCGGTAGGGTTGGATACCCATCAGACAAGGTTAACACCTCATAACCGGTTGGTGTCACCAGTACGGTATGTTCCCACTGAGCAGACAGGCTGCGGTCTTTGGTTTTAACGGTCCAACCATCAGACATCGTACGCAAATCGCGTTTGCCAGCATTGATCATCGGTTCGACGGTAAAAATCATACCTGCTTTGAGCTTCATGCCTTGACCTTTAACACCGTAGTGTAATACTTGTGGCTCTTCGTGGAATACTTTGCCGATGCCGTGGCCGCAGTATTCGCGTACCACCGACATGCCATTGGCGTGGGCGTGGGCAGCAATGGCAGCTCCGATGTCGCCTAAAGTTGCGCCTTCTTTGACCTGTGAAATACCCAGCCACATACATTCGTAAGTGACATCACACAGACGCTTGGCTGCGATGGATGGCTCGCCAACGGTAAACATGCGGCTGGTATCACCAAAATAGCCTTCTGCGGTGATAATGGTCACGTCGATATTGAGAATATCTCCATTTTTCAGAATTTTATCGTCTGATGGCACACCGTGGCAGATGACATCGTTCAGTGAAATGCAGCAGGATTTTGGGTAGGGCGGATAGCCCGGAGGTTGATAGCCCAATGTTGCAGAAACGGTTTTTTGTACGTTAACCATATAGTCATTCATCATGCGATCCAGTTCGCCTGTGGACACTCCGGCTTTAATAAATGGCGCAATATAATCCAATACTTCGGATGCCAAGCGGCATGCCACGCGCATATGGGCGATATCGGTTTCGGTTTTGATGGTAACGGACATGTATCTCTCTTTATTGAATCATTTTTAAAATAATAAAGGCTGTAAAGTCAGAGGAAAAACAATAAATCCATGTAACTGACTGACCTGTCTTGTTTTTTGACTTAGAATCTTCTATAATTATAGACTGTCTTGGATGCATCTGCAGATTTGTTTTTGTGAGGTATTTAAGCCAATGGCAAGATTCCTATTCTAAATTATTCTGATCAATTTGCCAAAATAGCACGTGCCATGCGTATAGGGTGTAGACGAATATCGTTTGCAAACCGCATGTTATGTTAGACACAACCCTGAAATAAAAGGTATTTAATATTATGTTAGTTTCTATGCGTGAAATGCTCGAAGCGGGCTGCCACTTTGGTCACCAAACCCGTTTTTGGAATCCAAAAATGGCTCCATTCATCTACGGGCAACGTAACAAAATTCATATCATTAACTTGGAAAAAACCGTTGTTATGTACAATGATGCAGCCGAGTTCGTGAAAAAATTAGCAGCACGCCGCGGTACGGTATTGTTCGTTGGCACTAAACGCGCTGCTCGCGAAATTATTGCTGAAGAAGCGGCGCGCGCGGGTATGCCGTTCGTGAACCAACGCTGGTTGGGCGGTACTTTGACCAACTTCAAAACCATTAAGACTTCTATCAAACGTCTGAAAGACATGGAAGCTTCGGTTGAGTCTGGTGAAGTTGAAAAATTGACCAAAAAAGAAGCATTGTTGTTCCAGCGTGAAATTGAAAAATTGAACAAGTCTATCGGTGGTATCAAAGATATGGCTGGTATTCCTGATGCAATCTTCGTAGTAGACATCGGCTATCACAAAGGTGCATTGCTCGAAGCGAAAAACTTGGGTATTCCTGTGATTTCTGTTGTGGATACCAACCACAATCCAGAAGGCGTGGATTTCATCATCCCAGGTAATGATGACTCTGCCCGTGCAGTTCGCTTGTATGCTCGCGGTATGGCTGATGCGGTACTCGAAGGCCGTGCAAATGCAGTGCAAGAAGTAGTTCAAGCAGCTAAAGAAGCCGCTGAGCCTACTGAAGAGTTTGTTGAAGTGCAAGAAGGCGAACAAGCGTAATAGCTCTTACTGCATGAACAAATGATAAAGAAGGGGCTGTTTTGCCCCTTTTTTAAAGATTACTGAAGCGCGGTGTGTTTGATCTCATGAGATACACCGTGTGATTAAAAACCAATCATTTATTGATTTATTTGAGGAAAATACGATGACAATTACTGCAGGCATGGTTGCTGAATTGCGCGCAAAAACCGACGCGCCAATGATGGAATGTAAAAAAGCATTGACCGAAGCCGGTGGCGATATGGCCAAAGCGGAAGAGTTACTGCGTGTGAAATTGGGTAGCAAAGCGGGTAAAGCGGCATCACGTATCGCGGCTGAAGGTGTCGTTGCTGTGTATGTAAATGGCACGACAGGTGCGATGGTTGAAGTGAACTCTGAGACCGACTTCGTTGCGAAAAACGATGAGTTTTTGGCTTTGGCTGGTGGATCGGCTAAATTAGTGGCTGAGCAAAATCCTGCTGACGTGGCTGCATTGGGCGCGTTGGACATGAACGGTAAAACTGTTGAGCAAACTCGTACCGATTTGGTTGGTAAAATCGGTGAAAACATGAGCATCCGCCGTTTCAAACGCTTTGCCGGTGACAATCAATTGGCTTACTACTTGCACGGTGCGAAAATCGGCGTGGTGGTTGAGTATAAAGGCGATGAAGCAGCCGCTAAAGACGTGGCAATGCACATTGCTGCGATGAAGCCAGTTGCGTTGTCTGCGGCTGAAGTTCCTGCAAGCTTGATCGAAACTGAGCGTTCAGTTGCTAAAGCTAAAGCGATCGAGCAAGGCAAACCAGCTGAAATCGCTGAAAAAATGGTTGAAGGCTCTGTACAAAAATACTTGAAAGAAGTATCTTTGTTGAACCAATCTTTTGTGAAAAACGACAAGCAAACCGTTGAACAAATGTTGAAAGAGAAAAATACGACTGTAGCGGGCTTCACTATGTTTATCGTAGGTGAAGGCATTGAGAAGAAAGTTGACGACTTCGCGGCAGAAGTAGCTGCGCAAGTGGCAGCGGCATCTCAAGCTCAATAATTCATTGATTTATCGTTGTTGAGTAAAGAAAAACGGGCATTTATGCCCGTTTTTTTATGCTCTGTTTTGCTCAGTACTGCATTCGGCGTACAGGTAACATCATTGGTATAAGGATGTTGGTCAGTAATTCATCCGTAAGCATCGTGTCCTAAAATCGCTGCTGGATTGATGTATAAAATGTTTTCTTTTTCGAATAGATTTTTGCTTATAATGACACACTTTTTGGCAGTGTCATTTTTTGTAAAAAAGATTCTGCTTGAAAACAGTCAAATGGCAGTAAATACAATAGACACAATATGAATACCTGCAGTTACTATTAATGGGTAATTGCGGTTTTTATATTGCTTCAGTGACGGAAATCCCCACGGAAACGGTGATTGATTATAACGATAGGAGAAAATCTTATGAGTTCTACGATTGGACACGAGCGAGTAGGCCATTTGGGTCTGCGCGAAAAAATTATGTCTGCTGAACAAGCGGCTGAATTCATCCAAAATGGCATGAATGTTGGCATCAGTGGTTTTACAGGCGCAGGCTATCCAAAAGCAGTTCCGGCTGCATTGGCTAAACGCATGGAAGAAGCACACGCTCGAGGCGAGGAGTTCCGCATTGGTATGTTGACCGGTGCGTCGACTGCAGATGATTGTGATGGTGTTTTGGCGCGTGCAAAAGGCATTAAATTCCGTACACCATTCCAATCAGATCCAACTCTGCGTAAGCAAATTAACGCGGGTGAAACGAATTATCAAGACGTTCATTTGTCGCATTTGGAGCAACAAGTGCGTTATGGCTTTTTCGGTGACATGGATGTTGCTTTGGTAGAAGTGACTGCAATTTTGCCGGATGGTCGTTTGATTCCATCTTTGGCGATCGGTACCAATAATCAATGGCTCAAATCGGCCAAGAAAATTATTTTGGAAGTGAATAACCGTCAAAATATCCTGCTCGAAGGTATGCATGACATTCATCCGGATATCGGTGTGCCGCCAAACCGTATTGCCATTCCAATTATGTCTGCATCTGATCGCGTGGGTTCTCCCTATTTGGAATGTGATTTAAATAAAATCGCCGGTATCGTTTTGACTGACTCGCCAGATCGCAATAGCAAATTTGCCGATCCGGATGAAAACTCTAAGAGTATTGCTGCGAAAATCATTGACTTTTTCTCACACGAAGTGAAAATGGGTCGTTTGCCGAAAAACCTCTTGCCATTGCAATCGGGCGTGGGTAATGTGGCCAATGCGGTATTGGCAGGCTTGCAAGACGGTCCGTTTGATGGTTTGCAGGGTTACACCGAAGTATTGCAAGACGGTATGTTGGACTTGATCCTGTCAGGCAAAATGGTTTCTGCTTCTGCAACGGCGCTCTCGTTCAGCCCAGATGCATTGGATCGTTTTAATAATAATATCGAATCCTTGCGTTCAAAAATCATCTTGCGTCCGCAAGAAGTGACCAACCATCCGGAAGTGTCACGTCGTTTGGGCGTGATCGGTATGAATGCGATGATCGAATGTGACATCTACGGTAATGTCAACTCCACCCACATCATGGGTACCAGCATGATGAACGGTATCGGTGGTTCGGGTGACTTTGCGCGCAATGCGTTCTTGTCATTCTTCGTAACCCCATCTGTAGCCAAAGATGGCGCGATTTCGTGTATCGTACCAATGGTTTCTCACCACGACCACACCGAACATGATGTAATGGTATTGGTGACTGAACAAGGTTTGGCGGATCTGCGTGGTAAATCTCCTCGTCAGCGTGCGAAACTAATTATTGAGAACTGTGCACATCCAGATTACCGCCCAATGTTGCAAGATTATTATGATCGTGCGGAAAAAGCAGGTGGCTTGCATACGCCACACTTGTTGAATGAAGCATTGTCATGGCACCAACGTTTTGTCGAAACCGGCGATATGCGTATTAAGTAATGCAAATCATCCCCCTGACAGTGCAGGGGGATTTTTTTATTGGTCAGGGTGTTTTTACGAAAATTCTCATACTTTTTCTTGTGTTGTGTGGATTTCTGACCCGAAAGAATATGAATTTTGGTACAATTTTGCCGTTTAAGCATTGTGTACAAAGCGACACTAACAATTTAGCTTGACTGACAGAACTATCTCATTTTAAATAAGATTTAAGATAATGATCTTTCGTCATTAGCACGACCCAACGATAAGGAGAATTAAATGGCTGGTTACAAACGTGTATTACTGAA
>CAYZVI010000034.1:0-12858 GCA_964481695.1 uncultured Hydromonas sp.
TCAGTGAATTGATTAAGAATCGAATTCAAGGTGTAGACGACTCTGCAAACTTGCGCACGCAAGGCACAGTCGTTTCTGTAACCGACGGTATTTGCCGCATTCACGGTCTGGCTGACGTAATGCAAGGTGAAATGTTGGAATTTCCAGGGAATGTTTTCGGCTTGGCATTGAACTTGGAGCGTGATTCGGTCGGTGCTGTTGTTTTAGGTGAATACGAAAGCATTTCCGAAGGCGACATCGTTAAATGTACGGGTCGTATTTTGGAAGTTCCAGTCGGTCCAGAGTTGTTGGGTCGCGTGGTGGATGCGCTGGGTAACCCAATTGATGGTAAAGGCCCTGTTAACACCAAGCAAACCGACGTGATTGAAAAAGTAGCCCCGGGTGTTATTTGGCGTAAATCAGTAGATCAACCAGTGCAAACAGGTTTGAAATCTATTGATGCGATGGTGCCGGTTGGTCGTGGTCAGCGTGAGTTGATCATTGGTGACCGTCAAACTGGTAAAACTGCTGTTGCGGTTGATGCGATCATCAATCAAAAAGGCAAAGACCTCAAGTGTATCTACGTAGCAATTGGTCAAAAGGCTTCTTCTATCATGAACGTAGTTCGTAAACTGGAAGAGCACGGCGCAATGGAATACACCACAATCGTGGCGGCTTCTGCATCTGACTCGGCTGCGATGCAGTATTTGGCGCCATACGCTGGTTGTACTATGGGTGAGTACTTCCGTGACCGTGGTGAAGATGCTTTGATTATTTATGATGACTTGACTAAACAAGCTTGGGCATATCGTCAAATTTCTCTGTTGCTGCGTCGTCCTCCAGGACGTGAGGCGTATCCAGGCGACGTATTCTATCTCCACAGCCGCTTGCTCGAGCGTGCAGCGCGTGTGAACGAAGATTACGTTGAAAAATTTACTAACGGTGAAGTTAAAGGTAAAACCGGTTCGTTGACTGCTTTACCCGTGATTGAAACGCAAGCAGGTGACGTAACTGCGTTTGTACCAACCAACGTGATTTCTATTACCGACGGTCAGATCTTCTTGGAAACTGACTTGTTCAATGCGGGTATCCGTCCAGCGATTAACGCAGGTATTTCGGTATCTCGTGTGGGTGGTGCAGCACAAACCAAAGCGATCAAAAAATTATCTGGCGGTATTCGTACCGACTTGGCGCAGTATCGTGAATTGGCCGCATTTGCACAGTTTGCTTCAGATTTGGACGAAGCAACCCGTAAACAATTGGAACGTGGTCGCCGTGTGACTGAGTTGTTGAAACAACCGCAATACAAACCACTGCAAGTTTGGGAAATGGCCGCTTCACTGTTCGCAGCGAATAATGGTTACTTGGACGACGTTGAAGTTAAAGATGTGTTGGCGTTCGAAAAAGGTATGGTTGACTTCTTGAAGACCGGTTACGGTTCTTTGGTCGACAGTGTTGAGTCGAAAAAAGAAGTAACTAAGGAAGATGAAGTTGCTTTGCATGAGGCAATCAAAGCCTACAAACAAAACTCTGCGTTTTAATTCGTACAGGATGTAAGCCATGCCCAGCATGAAAGAAATTCGCGGTAAGATCAAAAGCGTGCAAAACACGCGCAAGATCACTAAAGCCATGGAAATGGTCGCCGCTTCAAAAATGCGAAAAGCGCAAGACCGTATGCGTATGGCTCGTCCATACGCAGACAAAGTGCGCAACATCGCTGCACATATGAGTGCTGCTAATTCTGAATATCAGCATCCGTTTTTGACTGAGCGAGATGAAGTTAAAAATGTTGGTATGATTTTGGTAACCACAGACAAAGGTCTGTGCGGTGGTTTGAATACCAACGTTTTGCGTGCTGCAACGACTCAAATGAAAGAGTGGACAGACGCAGGCGTTGGTGTGCAAATGACTGCAATCGGTAATAAAGGCCTCGGCTTTTTGAACCGAATCGGTGCTAAAGTTGTGTCTGAAAGCATTCATATTGGTGATGTGCCTCATATGGATGAGTTGATTGGCGCCGTAAAAGTGCAAATCGATGCTTATTTGGCTGGTGAAGTTGATGCGGTTTATTTGGCCTATAGCCAATTTGTCAACACCATGAAACAAGAGCCGGTAATTGCTCAATTGATTCCTTTGTCTAAAGCGACTTTGGTGCAAAGTGATGAAGAGAAACAAGCCTACTCTTGGGACTATATCTATGAGCCATCTGCAGATACCGTTGTGGATGAATTGCTGGTTCGTTACGTAGAGGCCTTGGTTTATCAAGCGGTTGCCGAAAACATTGCATCTGAGCAGTCAGCACGTATGGTTGCGATGAAGGCAGCTTCGGACAATGCGAAAAACGTAATTGGCGAATTGCAGTTGGTCTACAACAAATCACGTCAAGCTGCGATTACCAAAGAATTGTCGGAAATCGTCGGTGGTGCAGCTGCGGTTTAATTCGTAGAAAACAGGGCTATGTATTTAAAAGTCCTAAAAGAAATATTAAAACTCGCGTGGATGGTGATGCTTGTGTTGAATACGAGTGCTTGCCATCGAGCAGAGCAGCGTGACTCTAAAGTTGATACGAGTCTGGAGCAAACTTCAGATTGTCGCGGTTTATTTAAAACTTTAGAATCCTGTCCAATACAACGCGATGCGAGCGATCGAGCACACATGATCGCAATCCTGCGAGAGCAGATGAACGGTTTGTCTGAGCAAGATAAACAGAAAAGATGTCACGAGCTTCAGAGCTTTTGGCAGGTAGCATGTGGTGTGACACCGAAGCATTAATGGTATAGGTGGATGTCACGGGAATTTTAGTTAATTCATGATTGAGAGTGAAATAATGGTAGAAGGTAAAATCGTTCAGTGTATTGGTGCGGTAATTGACGTTGAATTTCCGCGTAATAACATGCCGAAAATTTATGACGCACTGGTCATGGATGGCTCAGCGCTGACTTTGGAAGTGCAACAGCAATTGGGTGACGGCATTGTGCGTACCATTTGTTTGGGTTCTTCTGATGGATTGCGCCGTGGTGTGACTGTTAAAAATACAGGTGCGCCTATTTCTGTACCTGTAGGTACCGGCACCTTAGGTCGTATTATGGATGTATTGGGGAACCCGATTGATGAAGCCGGCCCAGTTGTGACTGATGAAAAACGCTCTATCCATGCTTTGGCGCCAAAATTCGATGAATTGAGCCCATCAACCGAGTTGTTGGAAACAGGCATTAAAGTGATTGACTTGATTTGTCCATTTGCTAAGGGTGGTAAAGTAGGTCTGTTCGGTGGTGCGGGTGTAGGTAAAACCGTGAACATGATGGAGTTGATCAATAACATCGCGAAACAACACGGTGGTTTCTCTGTGTTTGCGGGCGTAGGTGAGCGTACTCGTGAGGGTAATGACTTCTACCACGAAATGAAAGATTCTAACGTATTGGATAAAGTATCTCTGGTTTATGGTCAGATGAACGAACCTCCAGGAAACCGTTTGCGTGTGGCGTTGACCGGTTTGACTATGGCGGAATACTTCCGTGATGAAGGTCGTGATGTATTGTTCTTCGTAGACAATATTTACCGTTACACCTTGGCGGGTACTGAAGTATCTGCATTATTGGGTCGTATGCCTTCAGCGGTAGGTTATCAGCCAACTTTAGCGGAAGAAATGGGTCGTTTGCAAGAGCGCATTACGTCAACCAAAAAAGGTTCTATTACTTCTGTTCAAGCCGTTTACGTACCAGCGGATGACTTGACTGATCCATCACCTGCGACTACTTTCGGCCACTTGGATGCGACTGTCGTATTGAGTCGTGATATTGCTTCTTTGGGTATTTATCCAGCGGTGGATCCTTTGGACTCAACCAGTCGTCAAATTGACCCGAATGTAATTGGCGAAGAGCACTACTCAGTTACCCGTGGTGTACAGGCTACTTTGCAGCGTTATAAAGAGTTGCGTGACATTATTGCGATTTTGGGTATGGATGAGTTGGCTCCAGAAGATAAATTGTTGGTGGCACGTGCACGTAAAATCCAACGTTTCTTGTCTCAACCGTTCCACGTAGCAGAAGTATTTACTGGTGCGCCTGGTAAGTATGTGAGCTTGAAAGAAACAATTCGTGGTTTTAAAGGCATTATCAACGGTGAATACGACCATTTGCCAGAACAAGCGTTCTACATGGTTGGTAACATTGATGAGGCGGTTGAAAAAGCAGCCAAAATGTCTTAATTTTTGAGTACCGATGATTCTTAATGATGAAAATCATCGGTATCATTCAAGATAGATAGTTGCTTGATACGGTTTGATTGTTTGTGTGTATTCAAGCCGTTGAATGAGAATTAGCGGTACAAGCTTAGGAAACAGTATGAGTACAATCCAAGTAGATGTGGTCAGTGCAGAAGAAGAGGTGTTCTCAGGAGTTGCCGAATTCGTCGCATTGCCGGGCGAGTCTGGTGAGTTAGGTATTTTGCCAGGACATACGCCACTGATTACGCGCATTAAACCAGGTGCGGTTCGTATTCAAAATGGTTCGGACGAGGAGCTTGTGTTTGTCGCTGGTGGTATCTTGGAAGTGCAGCCCAATCACGTTACCATTTTGGCCGACACAGCGATTCGTGGACATGATTTGGACGAAGCGCGCGCATTGGAAGCGAAAGAGCGTGCAGAGGAAGATCTGCGCGATAAAGCTTCAGACATTGATTACGCACGTGCGCAGTCAGAGCTGTCTGTTGCGGTGGCTCAGTTGGCCGCGCTCGCAAAATTGCGCAAGAAAAAATAATAGTTTTTTGCCCTATAAAACAACAAACCGCCTCAATGAGGCGGTTTGTTGTTTTATAGGGTCAATTCACCGTCCTTCAACAAAACTGCATATTGGATATGCCTTATAATGCTGTAATGATTGAATTAAACCAAGTTTCTTTTGCCTATTCGCCCAGCAAGCCTATTGTTCGTAACGTCAGTATGTCTGTGAACAAAGGACATGCCGTTGCGGTTATGGGACCTTCTGGTTGTGGAAAAACCACGTTGTTGCGTTTGGTGGCGGGTTTGCTGCGTCCGGACTCTGGTACTGTGTCGATGTTGGGCAAATCTTTGCCGTATGATGATGCGGCGCAACTGAGGCAGCTACGTACATTAATGGGCATGCTGTTTCAGTTCGGTGCTTTGTTTACCGACATGAGTGTCTATGAGAATGTGGCGTTCCCTTTACTCGAAACCACGGATTTATCGGAGTCGCAGATTAAAGCGCGGGTGTTTGAAAAACTCGATGCAGTAGGATTGAGTGATGCGGCGTATAAGATGCCGGCAGAGATTTCCGGTGGTATGGCACGGAGAGTGGCGCTGGCGCGAGCGATCGCACAAAATCCACAGATCATGCTGTTTGATGAGCCGTTCACGGGTTTAGATCCGATTGCGATGGATAATATTGCGAATTTGATCCGTGAGCAAACCGATGATTTGAACGCCGCTTCGATCGTGGTGTCGCATGATGTGCACGAAACTTTTGCGATTTGCGACTATGTGTACATCATGCATCAATCGGGCATTGTGGCTCAGGGTACGCCGGATGAGTTGTTGAATGCAACCGATCCGTTTGTACGACGCTTCATTCACGGGCGAGAGTTGCACACCACTGCGCATGAAGGAGTTCCCGCATGAGTTGGCTGAATCAAGTGGCTCAGGTTGGGCTGAATGCACGCAAGCAGGTGCATGGTTTGGGTTTTGCGGCACGGATGTTTACAGCGTTGTTGGGTAAAGTCAGTGTGTGCTTTTCGCGTTTTCGCTTGTTGCTTCAGCAAATCCACTTTTTAGGCAATTACTCTTTGCTGATTATGGTGGTGTCGGGTTTCTTTATCGGCGCGGTGTTAGCTTTGCAGTCGTATTACGCACTGAATCGAGTGGGCTCTGAGGCGATGGTTGGGATGATGGTCGCGCTGTCTTTGGTGCGCGAGCTCTCACCTGTGGTGGTGGCTATTTTGTTTGCGGGGCGGGCGGGAACATCTATAACGGCGGAAATTGGCCTGATGAAATCGGGTGAACAGCTCGCGGCGATGGAGATGATGGGCGTGGATCCGCTCGAGCGCGTTTATGCACCGCGTTTCTGGGCGGGAGGCTTTGTCGTGCCGGTATTGGTGATGATCTTCTCCATCGTCGGTGTGTTCGGCGGATATTTGGTTGCTGTGCGCTGGCTGGGTGTGGATGCGGGTGCATTTTGGAACATGATGCATGATGGTGTGGATTTGTTTGATGATGTATTTAAAGGCAGCTTTGTCAAAAGTGTGGTGTTTGGTTTGATGGTCAGCTTTTTAGCGGTATACGAAGGGGCGCAAGCGAAACCAACTCCAGAGGGTGTGGCGCAGGCCACGACGCGCACAGTCGTCAAATCGTCACTATTGGTGCTGGCTTTGGATTTTGTATTGACTGCACTGATGTTTAATTGATGCAATGAATCGGGTTTTTGAAAAATGGTACAACAGAAAAAAATTGATGTATGGATTGGATTGTTCGTGCTGCTCGGCGTGGCTGCGGTGTTGGCTTTGACCTTCTATGTGGGCGGAAAAGGTTGGGGCACTGCGCATGATACCTATCGGGTTTCTGCTAATTTTGCGGGCATTGGTTCGTTGAAAAAAGATGCGCCGGTGAAAATGGTGGGTATCGAAATTGGCCGTGTGCGTGACATCCAGCTATACGACGATCAAGGCGAGTATAAGGCTAAGGTAGTGATGGACATTCACAAAGGCGTGAAGTTGCCGCAAGACAGTCAAGTATTGGTGTATACCTCGGGTTTGCTGGGCGCGCAGTTTATTGGTATCAATCAAGGTGTGGACGCAGCGAATTTCGTAGCGGACGGCGGTGAGCTGAAGGAAACTGAGCAAGCCATGCAGCTTGAAGATTTGATTAAAAACTTCGGTGTGAAGCAAATGGAATCTACCTCCAAAACCGATGGCGCGGCGCAATAATGACGTGCGCATAAAGGGGCGATTATGATGAATGCGAAACAACCTCTGTCTGCGATTGCTTTGGCAATCGGTTTGGTCATGTGTGGTGCAGCGCAGGCGAATGAAGCCGCTGCTGCGGCGCCGGAGCTGGTTGTGTCTGGGTCTGTGAGTGGCGTAGCGGTGACAGATACTTCGTCCGCTACAGCGACGATTGAACTATTGCCTAAAGCTCAGCCTGTAGCGCCTATTGCGACATTGGCGATGGCCTCTGTGCCAGAGACTCATACGGTTCCGATGGCTTTGGCATCTGCAGGTTTAACTGCGTCAGATCCCAAAGATGCCGGGTCTTTGGTGTCTGCGACAGAGGGAGAGAAGGTAAAGGTTGTTGTCGCTGAGCAAGCCCTACCTGTTGCAAAAAAGGTTGATGCAGCAGCTCCTGCCGAATCGGCTGATGCCACTGGACCGGTTGAAGAAGTTGAGGAGTTTGCCGATCCGTACGAGCGTGTTAATCGTAACGTGTATGCGCTTAATGAAACGGTTGATAAAGCGGCGGTAAAACCTTTGGCGCGCGCTTATCAAAAAGTTGTACCGAAAGGCCCGCGCTTGTGTGTCTCCAATATGTTCAGCAATCTGGGTGAGCCATATACAGCGGTTAATAATTTGCTACAGGGCAAGCCCAAAGCGATGTTTCAAGACATAGGTCGATTGCTGATTAACAGTACGCTGGGCATTGGTGGTTGTATCGATGTGGCGAGTCAATGGGGCATTCCGAAGCATCGCGAAGATTTTGGGCAAACTTTGGCCGTTTGGGGTGTGCCGTCCGGCCCGTATGTGGTTCTGCCGATTTTGGGGCCTTCTACTGTGCGCGATGCTTTGAGTAAACCCGTGGATTTTTTAGCGAATCCGGTTGGGTATATCACAAATGTGCCGCTGCGTAATAGTCTACAAGGTTACAAAATGTTAGATACGCGTACTAATCTGCTGGAAACCACCGATACGCTGGAGCAGTCGGCTTTGGATCCTTACGTCATGGCACGCGATGCATGGATGCAACGTCGTTTGGCGCAAATTAAGGATGAAGATGGCGGTTATGACAATAGCAGCTCGCGTGATGGAGCACCGCGCCAGTTGGACATGGCACCACGCTCGGCGGTTATTGAGTAAAAGCATGGTGCTGTCAGAAAGTTGAGCAAAACAGTCAACGAAATGAACAATTGAGCATTACAAGAACAGGTTTGATGCAATGTTTTTGAAAGAATGAAAGGTAAAAAATGAAATTATTGAATTGGATGAAAAAATCTTTGATGATTATGGGCTTTATCGCTGTGGGTGCGGGTGCGTCGGTTGCGCAGGCTGCACCGGCGGATGACGTGATTTTCAGCATGAGCAATCAGATTTTGAAAGATTTGCGCACCAATCAAGGATTGAAATCAGGGAATAAAGCAGCGGTTTCCAGCTACGTGGATGCCAATGTCATGCCGAAAGTCAATTTCCGTCGTTGGGTATCCAGTGCGGTAGGGCCTTCTTGGAATAAAGCGAATCCGCAGCAACAAGAAGAATTGATGCAAGTGATGCGTCGTTACTTCGTCAGCACCTACTCAGGCAAATTGGTGAAAAATACCGTCAACGCGATTGATGTGTATCCAGCCAAAGGCAGCGAAGTAAAAACCATTGTTAAGCACAATACCGGTGACACCGATACGGTGATTTACTACATGGAAGATCAAGGCGGCTGGCGTGTATATGATGTAGCGGTAAACGGCGTGAAAGTTTCGACTACCTATCGCGGGCAGTTCAAAAACGTGGTAGCCAAAGGCGGTGTGCCGGCTTTGATCAGCGATTTGAAAGCCAAAACCAACTGATGATCGACTGGTCTCTGGTGAAATAACCAAAAGCTCGCTTCGGCGAGCTTTTTTATGATCCGAAAGTGTATGAGCGAAATAGGATCAATCCCCGCGTTGCCCGAGCTTGAGCGGGAATTGACAGGGAAATAAGCCCGCTTTTGCTTTATAATACAAGCTTTCGCATACATTTCAGGCTCAGTCTATGGCTCAAACTGCGATTCAAATCGCGAACCTCACCAAACAGTATCCGAGCGCGCAAGGCGCTCAATCGCTGTTGGCGCTCAATCAAGTCAGCTTTGATGTAAAGCAGGGCGAATTTTTCGGTTTGCTCGGCCCCAATGGCGCGGGCAAAACCACGCTCATCAGTATTCTCGCGGGCTTGGCGCGCGCCACCTCGGGCACAGCAACGGTGATGGGCTACGATGTGCACAAAGACTACCAACAGGCACGCCGTGTGCTCGGTGTAGTGCCACAAGAGTTATCCTTCGACCCGTTTTTTTCGGTGCGCGAAACCCTGCGCTGGCAATCGGGCTATTTCGGCATCAAAAACAACGACGCATGGATTGACGAGCTGCTTGAAAACCTCGGTTTGACCGACAAAGCCGACACCAATATGCGCGCACTCTCCGGCGGGATGAAGCGCCGTGTGCTGGTCGCGCAGGCGCTGGTGCATCGACCGCAGGTCATCATCTTGGACGAGCCGACCGCAGGCGTGGATGTCGAGTTGCGTCAATCGCTGTGGGCGTTCATCTCGCGCTTGCACCGTGAAGACCACACCATTATCTTGACCACGCATTATTTGGAGGAGGCCGAGCAGTTGTGTGAGCGCATCGCCATTTTGAAAAAAGGTCAAATCGCTGCGCTGGATCGCACCTCAACCTTGCTACAGCAGCTTGCCGGTGTGCGTCTGCATTTGAAACTGCGTCATGCAATCAGCGGAAACGTCTTACCGCCAACACTATGGGCGCTGAGTGCGCAGTCTAATAGTGACGAGCCACTACACAAACGTTTGTCGTTTACCTTGAACAATGTCGAGCAGGTCGAGCATGTGCTGGCCAGCGTGCGCATGGCGGGTGGTGAGCTGGAGGATGTGTCGGTGTCGCAGGCGGATTTGGAGGATGTATTTGTGCGTTTGGTTCAAAACCCTGTTCAGTCCGCTTCGTCTAAGCAAGGAGGTCAATGATGTACGCTGCTTGGACGTTGTTTTTGAAAGAAATCCGCCGCTTTTGGAAAGTCGGTGCGCAGACCGTGATTGCGCCGGTGATGACCGCGTTTTTATATCTGATTATTTTTGGGCACGCGCTTTCAGGTCGTGCGCCGACGCTCTCCGGTGTGGATTACACCGCGTTTCTCGTGCCGGGGCTGGTGATGATGAGTGTGCTGCAAAATGCTTTTGCGAACGCATCGTCGTCATTGATACAGTCCAAAGTCATGGGCAACGTGATTTTCCTGCTGCTCACACCGCTGCGCCCGTGGCAATTGTTCGTCGGCTATGTTGGCGCATCGGTAGTGCGTGGCGTGGTGGTCGGCTTGGGCGTGCTGATCTCAACGGTGTGGTTTGTGAACATCGGTCACATCGCGCATTGGAGCTGGTTGCTGGTCTTTTTGGTGCTCGGCGCGGCACTGCTCGGTACACTTGGGTTGTTGGCCGGTATTTGGGCGGAAAAATTCGATCAGTTGGCGACATTTCAGAACTTCATTATCATGCCTGCGACCTTTCTATCCGGCGTGTTTTACTCGATTCACAGCCTGCCGAGCTTTTGGCAAAAAGCCACGCATTTGAACCCGTTTTTCTATATGATAGACGGCTTCAGATACGGCTTTTTCGGCGTGTCCGACGTCAGTCCGTGGCTCAGTTTGAGCATCGTACTCATGGCTTTGGTTGCGGTGTCGGTCATCGTCATGGCGCTTTTGGCGCGCGGTTATAAACTTCGTTATTGAGATATAAAAATTATGGAAAATCCAACTCCAGACCAAATCAAAGCATTCATCAGCGCGCAGCTCAACTGCACGCATATTGAGGTTGAGGGCGATGGGCGTCATTTTTATGCCACCATCGTGTCGCCGGATTTTGAGGGGCAGCGCACCGTTGGTCGTCAACGCGCCGTTTACGCTGCTTTGGGCGAGCGCATACTCGGCAGCGACGCGCAGATTCACGCGCTGTCGATGAAAACCTACACGCCGAACGAATGGGCAGCGCAAAACGCATAAATTAAAATATATGACACGGACATCAAACGGTCATACCCCATAACTACAATACAGGAATCCACATGGAACAACTCAAAATCACAGGCGGTGCAGGACAATTGCGACTCAAAGGCGACATCCGCATTGGCGGGGCGAAAAACGCAGCGCTGCCGATCATGTGCGCGACGCTGCTGACCGGCGATCCGGTGCAATTGCGCAACGTGCCGAACCTGCGCGACATCCGCACGACGATGAAACTGCTGCGTGAGTTGGGTGTGGACGTGACGCCGTTGGAACACGACAAACTCACCGTGCATGCCTACGGCTCGATCAGCACCAAAGCGACCTACGATTTGGTCAAAACCATGCGCGCCTCGATTTTGGTTTTAGGTCCGCTGCTCGCGCGTTTTGGCGAAGCGTGGGTGTCATTGCCGGGTGGCTGTGCGATTGGTGCGCGTCCGGTGGATCAACATATCAAAGGGCTGCAAGCGATGGGCGCTCGCATCAACATCGAACACGGCTACATCCATGCGCAAGCACCGGTTCTCGATGAAAACGGCGAGCCGACGGGTGAATACGGCGCGGGTGGGCGCTTGAAAGGTGGCGCGCGCATCACCACCGACATGATTACTGTGACGGGTACCGAAAATCTGCTGATGGCGGCAACGCTGGCACATGGACAAACCATATTGGAAAATGCCGCATGCGAGCCGGAAGTCACCGACTTGGCCAATATGCTGGTGGAAATGGGCGCGAAAATCAGCGGCATCGGCACGCATCGTCTGGTGATTGACGGCGTAGCGCGTCTGCACAGCGTATCGCACAAAGTCGTCTCAGACCGCATCGAGGCGGGTACCTTCCTGTGTGCGGTCGCAGCGACGGGCGGCGACATTCGCCTGACCCATGTGGATCCGAGCATCATGGATGCGACCTTGGACAAATTGCGCGACATGGGTGTACAGATCGAAACGGGCAAAGATTGGATTCGCGCGGTGATGGACGGTCGTCCGAAACCGGTCAATCTGCGCACCACCGAATACCCGGGTTTTGCCACCGACATGCAGGCGCAATTCATGGCGGTGAATGCGCTGGCCGATGGCACTTCACGCGTGACCGAAACCATTTTTGAAAATCGCTTCATGCACGTGCAGGAAATGAACCGCCTTGGTGCGAACATCGAAATCGAAGGAAATACCGCGATCACACACGGCGTGGATAAGCTCTCCGGCGCGGTGGTGATGGCGACAGACTTGCGTGCGTCTGCTTCGCTGGTGATCGCCGGTCTGGTGGCCGAAGGCACCACCATTGTTGATCGTATCTATCACCTTGATCGCGGTTACGAGCGTATGGAAGAAAAACTCAACGCCGTGGGCGCGCAGATTGAGCGTGTCACCGGTGCGACTGAAGACGACATCTAAACGATACGGAAAAAGTAAAAACCTACTTTTTCCGTGTTTTTAAAATTGAGTGTACAAACAGAGGAATAAGGGATGAGATGGTGAGGTAATGTGTTTGATAAACGTTTTCATAAACACCTAAGCCTTACTTTTTTATCATGTGACTATCATGACTGAAGATTCGAACATGCTCACGCTCGCGCTGTCCAAAGGGCGCATTTTTGAGGAAACCATGCCGATGCTGCGCGCCGCAGGCATTGAAGTTCTCGAAAATCCCGAAGCCAGCCGCAAACTCATCATCCCGACCAACGATCCGCAGCTGCGCGTGCTCATCGTGCGCGCCACCGACGTGCCGACCTATGTGCGCTACGGCGCGGCGGATTTCGGCGTGGCCGGTAAAGACGTGCTCATGGAATCCGGCATGGAAGGGCTGTACAGCCCGATTGACCTGCAAATTGCCAAATGTCGCATGTCCGTGGCGGTACAAAACGGCTTTGATTACGAAGCCGCCGTCAAGCAAGGCGCACGCCTGC
>CAYZVI010000035.1:0-12505 GCA_964481695.1 uncultured Hydromonas sp.
GGCCGTCGGCATCCACTTGGTAGGTCACGCGCACACGCGCCGCACCCGCAACCATAGGCGGAATACCACGCAGCTCAAAACGCGCGAGTGAACGGCACTCGGATACCAGCTCGCGTTCGCCCTGCACAACGTGAATCGCCATCGCGGTTTGTCCGTCCTTGAATGTGGTGAACTCCTGCGCACGTGCGATCGGCAGCGTGCTGTTGCGTGGGATGATTTTTTCGGTCAATCCGCCCATGGTTTCCACACCCAAGGACAGCGGAATCACATCGAGCAACAGCCAGTCGTCGTCCGCCGTGCGATTGCCCGCCAGCAGATTGGCCTGCATCGCCGCGCCGAGCGCGACCACTTCATCGGGATTCAGGTCATTGAGCACTGGGCATGATACGTGTGCCGCTACCGCTCGTTGGATATTGAGCATGCGCGTTGCGCCACCAACCATGACCACACCGTTTAAATCGGCACTGCTGAGTTTGGCCTGCGCGAGCGCTTCATCGAGGACACGTATGGTTTTATCCACCAAGTGTTTGCTCATCTCAAAAAACTGTGCTTGACTGAGCATGAGGTTGACGTTGTGACCATCGGACAGGCTGGCGCGAATAGTGGCTACGCCTTTGGTGGTCAACGCTTCTTTCGCCGCACGGCTTTTGGCTTGCAGCAGTTTCACATCTTGCGCGGTGAGGTTCGCATCCAGCGCGGACAAATGTGCCTGCTCCAGAATCCAGCAGTACACACGATGGTCAAAATCGTCGCCACCGAGTGCAGTATCGCCGTGCGTGGCGAGCACTTCAAATACACCTTTGGTGAGTTTTAAAATGGATACGTCGAACGTGCCGCCACCGAGATCATACACAGCGAATACACCTTCTTTCGCATCTGCGCCTTCTTCGGTATCCAGTCCATAAGCAATCGCCGCTGCGGTTGGCTCGTTGAGCAAACGCAGTACGTTGAGTCCGGCGATTTGCGCCGCGTCTTTGGTCGCTTGGCGTTGCGCATCGTCAAAATACGCAGGTACGGTAATCACTGCACCGACCAGTTCACCACCGAGCGCTGCCTGCGCACGCTCGTTCAAAGCTTTCAGAATTTCAGCCGACACCTGTACCGGGCTTTTCACGCCCTGCGAGGTTTGTACGCTGACCATGCCCGGCGTATCGACCAGCACATAGCCCGCATCGGGCAACTGACGCGCATCAGTATAACCACGCCCCATCAAGCGTTTGACTGAGGCGATGGTATTGCGCGGATCGTTGGCTTGGAATGCCTGTGCATCCGCACCGACAGTAATCTGCTCAGCGGTGTAGTGCACCACTGAGGGCAGCATCGGTCGTCCTTGCTCATCTGCCAATACCTGAGGGAAGCCGTGACGCACGGTCGCTACCAATGAGTTGGTCGTACCCAGATCGATGCCGACCACCAAACGGTGTTCGTGCGGGAGAGTCGATTCGCCGGGTTCGGAAATTTGTAGTAATGCCATGAATTTTATTGGGTTGAGCTTGGCAACTGCGCCAAGAAATTTTCGATGAATTGGTATTTTGCTAGCGTCTGTGCCACGTCATTCCAGCTTTGCGCGGCGCATTGTGCTGAAAGCTGCTGTAATACGGCAGTATGCTCGGCCTGCACTTCGCTGCGCACACTGTCGGATTGACCATCTTCCAAAGCTTCGCGCCACTCCATCTGCCGCATCAAAAAAGCAGGTGGCAGAGCCACACGCGCCTCATGCTCGGCCAATTCGGGTGCGTGCAATTTCAGCAAGTAATGCGCACGTGACACAGGCGATTTGAGCGCATCAAAGGCTTCATTGGCAAAGGTCGCCCACTGCAGCGCCATGCGTTGCTCCATCGCGCTTTTATTCGCAAATTGGTCGGGATGCACGCTTGCAATTACCGCTCGATGACGTGCTGTTAAGTCATTCACATCCACGTCAAACGATACGGGTAATTGAAATAATTCAAAGTAGTTTTGTTTCATCAGGTCGAAAGCACCGCGTGCGTGCGTCTAATATTTAGTAATAAGTGCCAAACCAGCGGCGGGTTCGTCGTTGATAAACCGCGTAGTCGGTACCAAAGCCGTTGCGTATGATTTTTTCTTCGCGCGGAATCACGTAAAAATCCATGATGACGAAATACGCCAGCGTGAATATCAGCAATCGCGGCTGCATCGCCATCAGCGGAATGACGAATAAAATCAACAACATCCCTAAGTAAATCGGGTTGCGCGTATAACGGTACAAACCGCCTGTGACCAATTTTTGCGGGGTACGTCCCGGATGCACGGTGGTTTTGCGCCACAGCAAGGTCAACGCACCTGCCAACAGCAGCAATAAACCCATCGCAAAAATCGCCACCGCAACCAGTCCGATCGGGCGGGCGAGGATCAATGCGAACGAGGGATAACGGCCAAACACGTATTGTCCGGCCAATAAAGCGAGCATGAGGAAAAACGGTTGAATATTCATATACGCTATTTTACCTTGCCAAGACACCGACTCGGCATCAATCGTTCGCGTTACGCCCGATCTGCGGCTTCACTTTGCCGATTGACCTGATTGCTCTGATCAAACCGTGAACGATTCACCGCAACCGCACTCGTCTTTGACATTCGGGTTATTGAATTTAAAGCCCTCGTTCAGTCCTTCGCGCACAAAGTCCAGCTCGGTGCCATCAATATACGGCAGACTTTTCGGATCCACCAACAGCTTCACGCCGAAGGATTCAAACACTTGATCCTGCGCATCTACCGCATCGGCGTATTCCAATTTATACGCCATACCGGAGCAGCCGGTGGTTTTCACGCCGAGACGCAAACCCACGCCTTTGCCGCGTTTGGTCAAAAAGTTTTGTACATGCGTTGCCGCCGCTTGTGTCATGCTCACTGACATGGTGTACTCCGTTTACTTTAACACTGGGTAATTCTTAATTCGACAAGGTTGCGAATCGCCATCATTTTTACAAATACCGTCCAAATACTGATAGCGTATTTTCCACTGCTGACCGATGCGCGGCCATTGCTTGCGCGGTAGTTCGACCTGCCAATCGCGCGTATTGGGTCGAAAGGCAATGTAATCACCTTCTGCCGGACATTCGGTCTCCGCTTTCGCCGTAACATGCTTCACATGCAGCACTTCGGCGTGAATTTGACCGAATTTGTGATCCAACACGCGTAGGGTCAAATCGCACTTCTGCCACGTCGCTGCTTGCGCCCAACAGGGAACAATCGCCGCAACCAGCAACAGCCCAACGCGCTGCATCACCGCTCACCTCTCGATTGCGCCATCAGGCAGAGTGTTTGGCCTTGTAATCCGCCACCGCCGCTTTGATCGCGTCTTCTGCCAAAATCGAGCAGTGGATTTTCACCGGTGGCAATGCCAATTCCTCAGCGATGTGCGAGTTTTTGATTTCCAAAGCCTGATCCACGGTTTTGCCCTTCACCCACTCGGTCACGAGCGAAGATGAAGCAATCGCCGAGCCACAACCATAGGTTTTGAACTTCGCGTCTTCGATCACGCCCTGTTCATTAACCTTAATTTGCAACTTCATCACGTCGCCACATGCAGGTGCGCCGACCATGCCGGTACCTACGGTATCGTCGCCTTTATCAAAAGCACCGACGTTGCGCGGATTTTCGTAGTGATCCATTAATTTATCTGAGTATGCCATTTTAGACTCCTTGAATACGGTTCAGTCTTAACTAAAAATTTTAAACACTGTCAGCACTTTTACCATCAACAGGTATGAAACCACGGTCGCGCCACAAGACAGTAATAAGCTCATCCAAAAGTTCAACCCATAGTGCAGCAAAAAGGGCCAAACCAAAAACAATACCAATGATGGAATCACCAACCAAAACACAGCCGTTGATAAATTCGCAATTTTTTCAACATCATGGGTATCCCAATACAACCACATAAAACCTAAAATTGACACCACCGGCAATGATGTTGTCAGCGCGCCCGCAATTACATTGCGCTTACCCACCTCCGCAATAACGACAATCAATATTGCCGAGAGCAGCACTTTAATCAGATATTGCATAGACAACGCTATTCGTTTGTTTTACCCACGTCGGGTTTGACGATAGAGTAAATAAAATAATGGACCAAACGAACCAATCAAAAGCGTGATCACCAGCCAAGGCCATGGACTGATATTTTTTGATTTGTCATCCTGCCACATCCACAGTACAAACAAAGCTAAAGCAATTGCCAAATCAACTAAAACTTGTAAACCGGCTGTATTGGCCAACTGATAGGCGAGAATTCCCGTTGCGCCATGCTGCTGCACAGCAAGCCCAGTCAACACAGCAAAAGCAACAATCACTACCCATAAAATTGCTTTCATATAGTTGTCCTTCTCAATCAATGCGCCGCCCATTGAACCGTATTCAGGTCAATGCCGTCTTTGTACATTTCCCACAGCGGTGACAGCTCGCGTAATTTACCGATTTTTTCTTGCAACAATTTAACCACAGCATCAATCTCAGTCTCAGTCGTGAAACGCCCCACCGTAAAACGAATCGAGGAATGCGCCAATTCGTCCGAGCGCCCCAAGGCACGCAATACATACGAAGGCTCCAACGATGCGGAAGTACACGCTGAACCGGACGAGACCGCAACGTCCTTGATCGCCATCATCAACGATTCGCCTTCGACGAAGTTAAAGCTCACGTTCAAGTTGTGCGGTACGCGTTGATTCATGTCGCCATTGACATGCACCTCTTCCATCGTAGACAGCCCCGCCCACAGACGGTCACGCAATGCTTTGATGCGCTCGTTTTCTTCCACCATTTCTTCTTTGGCTATGCGAAACGCTTCACCCATACCGACGATCTGATGTGTTGCCAGTGTACCCGAGCGCATTCCGCGCTCATGACCACCACCGTGCATTTGCGCTTCCAGACGCACACGCGGTTTACGACGCACATACAGCGCGCCGATACCTTTCGGACCATAGGTTTTGTGCGCGGAAAAACTCATCAAATCGACTTTGAGTTTTTGCAAATCAATCTCGACTTTACCGGTCGCTTGCGCCGCATCAACGTGGAAAAACACACCGTGTTCGCGGCAAATTTCGCCGATGGTTTCAACATCTTGCACCACGCCGATTTCGTTATTCACCATCATCACAGACACTAAAATGGTATCAGGGCGAATCGCCGCCTTGAGCACGTCCAAATCAATCAGACCGTTTTCCAGCACATCCAAATAGGTGACTTCAAAACCTTTGCGTTCCAATTCGCGCGCGGTGTCGAGAATGGCTTTGTGCTCGGTTTTGACAGTGATGATGTGTTTGCCACGATCTTGGTAAAACTCAGCAATACCCTTGAGCGCCAGGTTATCCGACTCCGTAGCACCCGAAGTAAATACGATTTCACGCGGATCGGCATTGACCAATGCGGCGATATGGCTGCGCGCTTCCTCAACAGCTTCTTCCGCTTCCCAGCCATACGGGTGCGAGCGTGACGCCGGATTGCCAAAATGCTCGGTGATATATGGAATCATTTTTTGTGCGACACGCGGATCAACCGGAGTAGTCGCCGAATAGTCCATATAAGTCGGCATAATTTTCGTGCTCATAAAATCCTCTTGATAATCGTTTTAAATCGTTTGCTTTTAGCTTTTTAATTACACCAACGCGCCATGCAGCACGGGTTTGCGTTGCTGTATTTTTTGTCCGCTCTCATGCAGCTCATTTCGTTGGCGCTGCTCACGCACCAAATCAGCCAAAGAGACCGATGAAAGATAATTAAACATTTTGTGGTTCAAATCCATCCATAGATGGTGTGTCATACATTTTTGACCACCCTTGCAGTCTTCTTTACCTTCGCATTGGCGCGCATCCATTGGTTCATCCACTGCCACTACAATATCGGCGACGGTAATCTGTGACATTGGACGCGCCAATGTGTAACCACCACCCGGGCCACGCACGCTGTTAACCAATCCATGGCGACGTAATTTGCCGAACAACTGCTCCAAATAGGACAGGGAAATATCCTGCCGATCGGACACAGCAGACAAGCTGACTGGCGCCTCATCCGCAGTCAAGGCCACATCCAACAATGCCGTCACGGCAAAACGTCCTTTGGTCGTGAGTCTCATATTTTTTCTCCGTTATAAACACTGTATCGGGCAATTTACCTGTTCGGATTTACTCTGCCTAAGGCCAAACCCAGCTTCCGTTACGGTAGATTTTCGTTACAATGTTGCTCATGTATTTCGTCAAAAAAATCATTGATTTAAATATTGATCCAAATGATTCAATCTGATTGACAGGAATTTTAACACAAATCCGATAGATTTACTCGGATATAAAATAGATTCCGGCACAAAAAACCATACCAGCAATCATGAAAAAACAACCCGACACCCTCTGCACAACGCAAGCACGCGACTCCGACGTCATCCAAATGGCCAACCCTCCGCTATATCAGGGCTCAACCATCGTATACAAACGCATGGCCGATCTATCACAGGCACATCGAGAGTATGAATCCGGCGCCGAAAGTTATACTTACGGTCGCAAAGGTACGCCAACTTCACGCGCTTTGTGTGAAGCATTAGCGGTACTGGAGGGTGGCCATCGGACGTATTTATTCCCCTCCGGTTTAGCAGCACTCTCAACTGCTTTGCTATCGCAACTATCAGCAGGTGACCATATTCTCATGGTCGACACAGCATACGGTCCGACACGTGAGTTATGTGATGGCTTGCTCAAACGCTATGGCGTCAGCACCACCTTCTATGACCCTCTAATTGGCGCGGGTATTGAAGCGCTCATCCAAGCCAATACCCGAGTGATTTTTCTGGAAAGCCCCGGGTCACTCACTTTAGAAATTCAAGACGTACCCGCCATCACCGCTGTGGCACAAAAGCACAACATCACCACCATCATAGATAACACATGGGCAACACCTCTGTATTTCAAAGCATTCGAGCATGGCGTAGATATTGTTGTACAAGCGGTCACCAAATATATTGGTGGTCACTCTGACCTGCTCATGGGAGCAATCACCGCAAATGAGCGCACCTACCGCAGCGTACGCCAAATAGCGCACCAAACCGGTCAATTTGCCGGCGGTATGGATATTGCTCTCGTGCTCCGCGGCCTGCGCACTCTACCTGTGCGTCTGCGAGAACATGAATGCAACGCGCTACACATCGCGCAGTGGTTCGAACAACAGCCCGCTGTCGAGCATGTCATCCATCCCGCATTACCATCGCATCCTCAGCATGCATTGTGGCAACGCGACTTTTTAGGTTCCAGCGGTTTATTCACGGTCGTATTCAAACCCGAATATTCTGCAGAGCAAATTAATCAAATGGTTGAGCGCTATCAACACTTCAGTATCGGCTACAGCTGGGGCGGTTTTGAATCATTAGCTTTGCCTATTCACAGCAGTTTCTTGTCCCACAGCCGCACGGTTACCGCAGTTGCACCTAACTCAATGGTTCGTTATCAAATTGGGCTTGAGGCTCCAGAGGATTTAATTGAAGACTTGAACTCGGCACTGAAGCTGCTGCCTTAAAATAATTTTTTAACAAAAATGATATAAAAGCAGGGATTATTCCTGCTTTTATATTAAAAACCACTTTATTAAGCTAATAGAAAAAGATGCTTATTTGACTCATGGCGCAAAACTGTTTAGACTAAGGGCTCGTTGGCGCGCATTTTGTATGTGTGTTATTTTTCACCCTGTCCCTCGACAGGACACGATACAAAGGAGCGAAACTGTGCATGTAGCTATCAACTCCACAAACCAACCCTCTTCACCCAAAACCCTATTTAAATGGCGTGATTTAACCAATCAGATTCGAAAGATTTTTACAAAGCCCGAATCATTTGTAATCGAAACCCACTCCAATCCAAGCATAGTACCCATCGCTTCGGTCATCATTCCAGCTCTGAATGAGGAAAAAAGAATCGCTGAGGTTGTGCAATACGCACTATCCGACCCGGCCACAGGCGAAGTTATCGTCGTAGACGATTGCTCAATCGACCAAACCGCAGAACTGGCCAAACAAGCGGGCGCCACCGTCATTACCAGCTCCATGCTGGGCAAAGGCGCTTCCATGCAAGATGGCATTGGCATCGCGCAGCACGAGATACTCGTTTATTTGGATGGCGACCTTACCGGATTGCGCCCCAACATTATTTCCGATCTCATTCGCCCGATTACCACAGAAAGCAAAGATTTTGTCAAAGCGCGCTTCGGGCGTAGCGGCGGCCGAGTCACTGAACTGACTGCAAAACCCATGCTCAAAATTTTTTTCCCTGAGCTCAGTGAGTTTTCACAACCCTTAGGCGGCATTATCGCCGCAAGAAAATCCCTGTTGCAGCAAATGCATTTTGAAGACGGTTATGGCGTCGACATCGGTCTGCTAATTGATACGGATCTCGCGGGCGCACAACTGACTCAGGTTGATATTGGCGGTTTGGATCACGATAGCCAAGCACTACATAGTCTCAGCGCTATGGCGCAGGAAGTCAGCCGAGTTATTTTAGATCGAGCCAAAAAGGTCGGACGCCTGAGCGTTGACCAGATCATGTCTATTTTTGAGCTGGAGCGACAAAATCAAACCCATATAGACCGCGTTTTGGAAAAACTTCAGGGATGCTCCAAGCTCATATTACTGGATATGGACGGCACCATCACTACCGAACGCTTTGTAGTCGAGCTGGCCAAAAATACGGGCAACTACGAAAAATTACTCACTCTTTTGGACTCTCAAATCGTAGATTCCGCCACACGCAGCCAAGACATCGCTGAACTGTTTCGCTTTGTACATCGATCGCAGTTTGAGCAGGTTGCGCGCAATCTTCCACTAAGGGATGGTGTGATCCAAGTCATAAACGAATTGCGCCGACGCGGATACAAAGTAGGTGTGGTTAGCGATAGTTATTTTGTCGCCACAGAGATTATTCGTCGTCGAGTTTTTGCCGATTTCGCCTTGGCACATACGTTAATGTTCGAAAACGGTATTTGCCAAGGGCAAATTTCCATCAATCACGCGTTCTCCCACGACGATGGGTGCAAAGAACATCCTCAGTGCAAAAGCAACGTACTGCATTATATTTTTGAGCAAGAGCCCAAGCTCAAACAAGAGGGTAATACCTTCGCCGTCGGCGACAATCTCAACGACCTATGCCTATTAAAATTGGTGCGGCAAGGATTTACTATTGAGCCTAAAAACGAGGCCTTACGCATTTCAGGCTTGATTGAAATTCACAGTTTTGACGAACTGCTTCGGCACATCATTCAAGACCCTCAGTATCCCGCCGATACCGAGCATCCCGTGTGATCTCTGAATAACCTCGTCAACATTCATATAACTCCAAAGGCAGTCCATCTGGGTCGGCGAAAAACACAAAACGCCGCCCCGTGTATTCATCCACACGAATACTCTCAACAGCCACGTCCGCCTGCTCCAACTGAGCTTTACAATAAGCTACATCCACCACACTAAAAGCCAAATGCCGCAATCCGCATGCCTCGGGATATGATGGTCGCGCAGGCGGCGCTGGGAATGAAAACAACTCAATCTGCCCACCATCAGGCAAAGCCAAATCTAATTTATACGAATCTCGCTCAGCACGATAATGCTCAGCCAACACATGCAAACCAAGAACCTCCGTGTAGAATTGCTTGGATTTTGTATAGTCTGAGCAAATAATAGCCGCATGATGAATACTTTGCAAATTCAGCATTGCTCCCCCTTAGATATTAGTTAAGTTTTGCTAATGAACATGATAAGCAAAGTCAAAAACGGCACACCTTATGGATGTGCCGCCTTGATTTTAATGATTCAATAACCTTACATATTACTATAATTGGGTCCGCCCGAGCCTTCTGGCGTCACCCACACAATGTTCTGCGTTGGATCCTTGATATCACAGGTTTTACAATGCACGCAATTTTGCGCATTGATTTGCAAACGTTCCCCTTCTGGATTGCTGGCATCTTCGACAAACTCATACACACCCGCCGGACAGTAACGCGCCTCCGGCCCCGCGTAGATTTTCCAGTTGACGTTAACCGGCACGCTGGCATCTTTCAAGGTCAAATGAGCCGGTTGGTTTTCTTCGTGATTGGTATTGGACAGAAACACAGACGACAAACGATCAAAAGTCAACTCATTGTCTGACTTCGGATACACAATTGGTGCGCACTGTGCAGCAGGCAACAGGCACTCATGATCATGCTTGGTTCGATGAATCGTCCACGGAATATTACCGCCGAGCAATTTTTGCTCAATGCCGGTCATCAAAGTACCCATCGTACGACCCTTTTTGAACCACTGTTTGAAGTTACGCGCACGCCAAAGCTCTTCTTTGAGCCATGATTTTTCAAATGCCTCTTCATAAGAAGACAACTCGTCGCGCTCACGACCTGCGGCCAACGCAGGAGCAATGGCCTCAGCAGCCAACATCCCAGTTTTAATCGCCGCATGCGAACCCTTGATTCGTGAAGCATTCAAGAAACCTGCATCACAGCCAACCAATACGCCCCCATTAAAATAAATCTTAGGCAAGGACAAAATGCCGCCCGCTGTAATCGCACGCGCGCCGTAACTGATACGTTTACCACCCTTGAGATATTTAGCAATCGCAGGATGCGTTTTCAAACGTTGAAACTCTTCAAACGGCGACAGATACGGATTGGCATAATCCAAACCGACAATCTGACCAATCGACACTTCATTGTTATCCATGTGGTACAAAAATGCACCGCCGTAAGTATCCGACTCCAACGGCCAACCGGCCGCATGCACCACCAAGCCTTGTTTATGCTGCTCAGCCGGAATCTGCCAAACTTCCTTAATACCAATACCGTATGCTTGCGGATCTTTGCCCTCGTTCAAATTAAACTTACTCATCAAACGTTTACCCAGATGACCGCGTGCTCCTTCTGCGAACACGGTATATTTGGCATGCAACTCCATGCCCGGCTGATATTGCGAAGTTGGTTCACCATCTTTGCCAATACCCATATCACCCGTCACCACACCTTTAACCGCACCATTTTCATCATAAAGTACGTCTGCGGCGGCAAAACCCGGGTAAATCTCCACGCCAGCGGCTTCCGCCTGTTCGCCCATCCAGCGCACCACATTGGCCAAGCTAACAATATACGCCCCATCATTATGAAAACACTGCGGCAACAACCACAGTGGCGTAGATTTAGCGCCTGATTCAGACAAAAACAAAAACTCATCCGCCGTCACCGGCACATTCAACGGCGCGCCCAACTCTTTCCAGTTCGGGAACAACTCATTCATTGCAATCGGATCCATCACTGCGCCCGACAAAATGTGCGCACCCAGCTCAGAACCTTTGTCAATCAAGCAAACATTGATATCGGCATTCAACTGTTTCAGACGAATCGCCGTCGCCAAACCAGCCGGACCACCGCCCACGACCAACACATCATATTCCATCACATCGCGTTCGATGTTCGTATCCATATGGTTCTCCTAAAAAATCAATACAACGTGTGCCCTATCATGCACACACAGTAAAATCACGCCAACCAGCAACACGGATACAACATAAATCCACAATTGCTAAATAATTCAGCATATTACCATACTCAATAAAATTAGCAATAAAAGAACGAGCGTTCTCTTTTATTTTTAAAAAAACAATCAAATCCATCATCAAGCAATTAGCACATCCAAAACGCTTTAGCAAAATTAGCTCGGCAAAAAATAATTACGCTGTTTCTACGCCAATGCTTACCCTGCACATTGCTTTCAGGCGACAAAAAACCCCGTAAACGCAGTGTTTATCGGGGTTTGCTTGCTAACCAGTGGTGTCTCTGGTCATAAAATTGGTGCCAGGAGAAGCCCTGAACATTGACCTGAATCCCACTGTTTATGCGGGGGTATGTTTGAAAATCGCAAAACTTACTCACAAACTTACTCACTTTTGAAAATCCACCCCCCTGCGTTGATTAAAAAATAAGCAATTCACTTTCAACAAATCTCAACATTCCGCGCACGCGTTGTCGGTGGAAATCATCAAAACTTGCAAACAAAAAGGCGCGGTTTTACCCACGCCCTACTATTAATAGTACACCTCTATTTCAATCTATCCAGCATTTCCTTGTGCTCCCTCACCAGTGCATTGATCTCTTTAAGCAAAGCCTTCACCCGCGCACCATGCCCGCCCTTGTACGCATTGCGTGACGATATGGCTTTACCCTCTGGGGTTTTTGCGCCCGTGCTGTGCCGCCACGGTTGCCATTGCCGGATCTTCTCTGATTGCGCCTTGCGCCGCTCTGGTGTCCAGCCTTTCGCCTGTGGTGTCATTGCCTGCCTCCAAAAGTTCGTTTGATTCAATCGGTATTTCCCGCGCACGCCCGCGCACACACGCGTACTGGTCTTGAAACTCTCCGTTGTTGACCTGTTGATGTCCGTTACTGATGTTCGCTTGCTTGGTAATCACCACTTGGCGCGGGTATTTGAGTTCTACCAATGCCTGTATGGTTGAACGGCTTTGCGCTTGTG
>CAYZVI010000036.1:0-12464 GCA_964481695.1 uncultured Hydromonas sp.
CATGAAGGAGAATACTGGTACGGGATCCAGATCGCCCGGCTGCTCGGTGATGCGGACAAAGTCTATGCTGCGGCCATCGATGCGCGGCGGAGTGCCGGTTTTTAGCCGGCCTTGTCCGAGTTGGAGCTCTTTCAGGCGGTCGGATAGCTTGACGGAAGCGGGGTCGCCCGCGCGTCCGCCCTGCGTATTTTCCAGGCCGACGTGAATTTTGCCACCCAGGAATGTGCCTGCGGTGAGCACCACGCTCGTACCGTTGAACTGAATGCCCAGTTCTGTGATGACACCGCTGACGCGATCGCTCTGCACCACCAAATCGGCAGCGGCTTGTTGGAATAAATCGAGATTAGCCTGATTTTCCAGTGCGGTGCGCACTGCTTGTTTGTACAAAATACGGTCGGCTTGCGCGCGCGTGGCGCGTACGGCGGGGCCTTTGCTGGAGTTGAGAATGCGAAATTGAATGCCACCCAGATCCGCGGCGCGCGCCATCAGACCACCCAAGGCATCGACTTCCTTCACCAAATGTCCTTTGCCTATGCCGCCAATAGACGGGTTGCAGCTCATTTGCCCCAGTGTTTCAATGTTGTGGGTGAGCAGCAGCGTTTGGCAGCCTATGCGTGCAGAAGCAAGCGCGGCCTCGGTTCCGGCGTGGCCGCCGCCGATGACGATGACATCGTAGTGTTTGGGGAAAATCATGTTATTCAATGCGTTGTGTTGTTTTTGAGGTGTTATTATAACGCAGAACGATTTTCTCCCGATTGTTTCACGTGGAACAATCGGTTTTATTTTTGGCTTTGTGGTTCAAATGTTTCACGTGAAACATTAATGAATATACGGCGCGAGTGTATCGTAGGCAAACTTGGTAATGGTAATGGATAAAACCACGATCAAAATTTTGCGAATCAGAGGTGCACCGTGGCGGGTGACGATATGTGTGCCGAGCAAAGCGCCGGTAATATTCGCTGCTCCCATTGCCAAACCAATGCCCCACAGCAAATATCCGTGTGGTACGAAGAAACTCAATGCAGCAAAATTGGTGGCTAAGTTCACGACTTTTGAATGTGCGGTCGCGCTGAGAAAATCGAAGCCAAACCATTTGACAAATGCAAAAGCCAAAAGCGATCCAGTGCCCGGCCCAAAAAAACCATCATAAAAGCCTATAGTAGCCCCTAGGGCTAAACCTGCGAAAATTTCGTGGCGTTTTGCAAATTTTGGCTCATGGGTGTGCCCCATGTCTTTTTTACGAAACGTGTAAATGACCATCAAAATCATCAACACCAACATGATCGGACGTAAATATTCTTTTGGCAGATAAGGAATGGTTTTTGCGCCGAGGTAGGAGAAAATCAGAGCCATGACCACTGCGCCGAATAACATGTGCCAGCGCAACGGTACATGACGGGCGTAACGCCACGTCGCTACCGAGGTACCAGAAAAGCTCGCTAATTTATTCGTACCGTGCAAAAGGGTTGGTACTTGATTGGGATAGATGGAAAAAATCCCGGGTAACTGAATCAAACCGCCGCCACCGACCGCCGAGTCAATCAATCCGGCGAGAAAAGCCAATGGCAATAGCAAAAAAAACTCTGGCGAGAGCAGTTGTTGAATAATCGTGGACATGCGGTTGCTTTCGTGTGTTAGCGCAGTCGGTCAAATCCATTGCGGATGGTTTGGATGGGTTGAGCGGTTGATCCCGCTTGCGCCAATAGTAATTGTGCATAAATACGTGCTTTGTGTGCGGGTAGATCGTGGCTCATCACGGCACCCATTTTGACCAGTGATTGGCCGCCGCCCACGTATCCATAAACGGGTTCTGCTTCACCCAAATATGAACGCGAGGCGATAATGACGGCAATGCCTTGGGTCAATGCGCGTTCGATTGCGGCGCTGATATTTGGGTTGACATTGCCTGCGCCGAGCGCCTGTACCACAATTGCCGCAGCACCATTTTTAATGGATATGTCGATGAATAGCGAATCACAAGAGATGTGAGCGCTCACTATATCGACTCGTGACAGGTCGCTGCACCCTTGCCGGAATGCACTGTAAAGGGAATCTGGCAGATCGATGCTCGGTGTGAAGCGCTGCGCTGGCGAGTGAAATTGCACTTGCGGCAGGGCGTGGTTTGCGTTGAGATCGGTGGTGTCTGAGGTGGTGTTTGGCGTGGTGTTCGCGGCTGCGTTGAACGCTCCGATCTCACCTAAAATTTCGTGCTCCAATGAACCGAAAGCATCGGTGCGTGTGGTGTGCAGCTTGCGCACATAGCGCGCAGCATGCAGACGACCATACATGCCGACCATCACGCCACGATCGCGCGCTTCGGTACTGGCGGCGGTGAGAATGGCGTTGCACAGGTTGCTCGGGCCGTCGCCGCCCTCTTCGTCTGCACTGCGCATCGCGCCGGTTACGATCACCGGCTTGTGCTGCAATTGTTCGTCGCCCAACGATGAGTCGAGGAAGAATGCGGTTTCCTCCAATGTGTCCGTACCCTGCACCACCACCACGCCGCTGATGGCTTCATCGGCGCAGGCGCTGATGATGGCTTGGCGCAGCTGTAGCCAGATTTCGCTGGTCAGGTGTGCCGAGGCAACATTGCACAGCTGTTGCGTGCTGAGAGTAAACCGCGCCAGATCGGGAATCGCGGCGATGAGCTCGTCGCCGCTGTTGGCGGGTACCAATTGCCCTTGTGCGTTGGTGCGCATGGCGATGGTGCCGCCGGTGAAAATGATGTGGACGCGGTTTTGACTCATATGGGCTTATTTCGTCGTTGTTGCGGTGGTTTTTTTCTTCGGATCGACGCCTTTGGCTGCGCTGCTACCTGCTGCGCTTGTTGATTTCACCGTGGTGTTGGTTGTTGCGGTTTTGCTGGTGCTACTGGTGGCCGGTTTGCTCACTGTATTTGCGCTGGTTTTGCTGGTAGTGGTTTTGCTGGTAGTGGTTGCTGCGGGTTTGGTCGTAGCCTTATTGGTGCTGCTTGCCGGTTTTTTCGCTACAGGTGCGGCAGCCTTAGGTGTGGCGGTTGTCCTGCCTGAGTCGTAGGCTTGCTTCACTGCGGCACCCAGCTCGTACACGGACATGGCGTACATGTAGCTCTTGTTGTAGCGGGTGATGGCGTAGAAGTTTTTCGAGCCGAGCACATATTGTGCCGGATTGTCGCCATTGGGCAGATCAATCAGAGATAGTTTGACTGGCGCAGGAATGTTTTCCGGTGAGCTGATGCCGTAGGACTTGAGTTCGCTGATGGTTTTTGATGGTTCAATCGGCAGTTTGAGTGCATCGGCAATTTTTGGATTCTGGTCAAATTGTACGGCGTACATGACATCTAAGTCCTTTTGCCAGCCGCCTTTGGTTTTGAGGAAGTTGGCTACGCTGCCGATGGCATCCGCAGTGCTGTTGCGCAGGTCGACTTTGCCGTCATTGTCAAAATCAACACCATAGTCGCGCCATGAGTCGGGCATGAATTGCGGGATGCCGATCGCACCGGCATACGAGCCTTTGACTGAGCGCAATGGCATTTTGTTCTCGCGCGTGAGAATGATGTATTCCTCAAGGAATTCTTTGTATTCGGCAGAGCGGCGTGGGTAGTCAAATGCGAGCGTGGTCAGCACATCAAAAACAGAGTTGTCACCCATGTAGCGGCCGTAGATAGTTTCGGCGCCAATAATACCGGCGATGATGTACTCCGGTACACCGTATTCACGAGTGGCTCGGCTGAGCGTAGAGGCGTTTTTCTTCCAAAATTCAACACCGGCTTTGATGCGCAAAGGTTCGATATAACGTGAGCGATAAGTTGTCCAGTTTTTTTTGAAATTTGGATCGGGTTTGTCACGTTCCAATTGGCGCAATACCGTATCCATGCGCTCGGCTTGAGCAAATGCGTTAAGCAAATCGGTTTTGGAGTAGTTGTGTTTGGCGTTGATTTGATCGACGAATTTTTTCACATCTGCGCGCTCGGCATAGTTCGTGCTCAATGATGCTGTGCTGCTGGTCGTTGCGGTTGCATCTGGTGCCGCTTGGGCAGCATTAAATGTGCCGCAAGCAGCGAGCATGATGCTGATGGATAATGCCAATATAGTGCGATTCAAAAACATGGTTCCTCCTCAATATAGGGTTTATTCGGGGTGATACTCCGCGTAGCCTGACTCTGCGAAACGCAAATGGTGCGGGTACGGGTAGAAGTCTTCAATGTGACCGGCGCGGATACGTTCTTGATGCGATTTCCAATAACGCCAATCCAACAAATCCGCATGATACCGCATGAAGACATCTTTCACCTCCGGATCGGTCAATAAAAATTTCTCGAATTCCTCAGGGAAAACATCAAAGCGATCGACAGAGAACCAGATCTCGCCAGCGGTATCGTCATCATCGTAGCGTGACTTCGGAATCTGGCGGAAACGACAGTCGGTCAGATACTCGATCTCGTCGTAGTCGTAGAACACCACACGCCCGCCGCGCGTCACGCCAAAGTTTTTGAACAACAAGTCGCCGGGGAAAATGTTTGCGGCGATCAAATCTTTGAGTGCATTGCCGTACTCGATCACGGCGTTGTCCTTTGCGGTCAAATCGCCTGCTTCAGTTGCGTCTTGCAAATACATATTCAGCGGCACCATGCGGCGTTCGATGTAGACGTGTTTGATAATTACTTCGTCATCGGTCAGCTCGATTTCACTCGGCGCCATGCGGATGATTTCATCAATCAAGTTTTGTGCCATGCGGTTGCGCGGGAAGTTTACATTGGAAAACTCCAGTGAGTCGGCCATGCGACCGACGCGATCATGCTTTTTCACCAGCTGGTATTTTTGCTGTACCAGCTCTTTGTCCACTTCCTTAGGCGGTGAAATCACGTCCTTGATGATTTTGAACACATACGGGAACGACGGCAGCGTGAACACCAGCATCACCAGTCCGCGTATGCCCGGCGCGAGGATGAATTCGTCAGTCGAGTGGCGGATGTGTTGTTTGTAATCGCGCGCAAACAGTGCTTTGCCCTGCTTTTGCAAACCGATCATGTTGTACAACTCGCCTTTTGGTTTGCTTGGCAAAATCGAGTGTAGGAAATTCACCACCGCCGACGGCACGTCACAATCAATCATGAAATAGGCGCGGTTGAATGAGAACAGCGAATTGATATGGCGCGTGTCCAGAATAATGGTGTCTGCGGCGAGGCCGCCTTCGTGGTCGTGCAAAATTGGAATCACGAACGGATACTCGAAAAAACTATTAATCACTTTACCGAGTATATACGCGCCCTTGTTGCGATAAAACAGGGAGCTGACCACCTGAATTTGCAGGTTTGGACGCGGGTGCTCAAACATCACTTTATCCAAATGGCGTAGACGATCAATGATGGTCGCCACGTCGCGATTCAGATCAGTGAATGGCCGCGCCAGATGATAGTCGTTGAACATTTTGACCAATGATGCGTGCCAACCATCGCGGATTGGGTAGTAGCTACTGTACGTCACCGATTCCGAGTCGATGTATTCGGTCGAAATCATCGGGCGGCTGAAAATAAATTCGTTGTGAAAATACTCGGCTTTGAGCACCTTGGTCGTGACCGAATTGAAAAAAGTTTCCGCACATTCCGGCTGCTTGTGGTTCATCAAACATTCAACGTAATGACTTTTCACTTCGTGCCAAAACGCTTTGTTATTCGGATGAACCAGTGCATTCGTCGCCAGCGTGTGTACCGTTTCGGCGACACGCTCGTCGTAGTACTCGATACGGTCGGCGACGAGCTTTTGGATGTGTGGCCAATCGCCTTTTTCAAATGAAATTTTAGCGGCGCGTGCGCATTCACGAAAACGCGCGTAGTGACGGTTAAAACCGTCCAATACTTTTTCGGATAACGCGCGAGCGTCGACTTGTTCGGTAACGGATAAAGTGCTCATTCAGTAGTTCCAAAAATTATCAGTTTCGTTGCCATTGGTGCCCGCAATCCGGGCATCGCCAATGTGTGGAAGTATCGCTGTGTCGATCGTAAACGGCGGTGGCGCGATTCCAATGTCCGTGATTCTTTGTTGCGCCATAGCTGCTGGCAGCATGTAGCGCTTGTTGTTCATCGCCATACTGGCGCAGAAACGTGGCGTAAATCAATTCACCTTCTAAATCACTCTGGCAGTTTGGGCAGCGCATTTTAGGGTTTGTTTGAAGTTGAATCAGCATTTAATTCATTCATGCGAGGTTTATGTTTTTTGCCTGCGAACAATTTGTCAAACAATGGATTGGGCAATGCACGCATCAATTTAGCCACAATCCCCATCTGCCACGGAATTACTGTATAGGAACATTTGCGCTCAATCACGCGAATCGCGCGGCGAGCAAACTCATCGGGCTGAAGGATAAATGGCATCTGATATGGATTTTTTGCGGTTAATGGTGTTGCCACATAGCCCGGTGAAATGGTCAATACCGACACGCCCGAGTCGCGCAGCTCGCCGCGTAAACTTTCGCAATAGCTGATGACCGCCGCTTTCGATGCGCAGTAGGCTTCTGAACCGGGCAGGCCGCGAATGCCCGCGACGCTGGCAATACCAACGAGCGAGCCTTTTTTCGCTTCTTTCATCGGAGCGATGAACGGATGAAAGGTGCTGCTCATGGCAAACACATTGGTTTCAAACACACGACGAATCTGCGCCAAATCTTCGTAATACTCCGTCCATGTACCAACCGAAATACCTGCTGCGGCAATCACGACGTCGGGCACACCATGTTTCGCGATGAAAGCGCGAGCTGCTTCATGCAACTGTGCATCTACGGTAACGTCTGCGGCATAAATCTCGTGGTTCTCGGGATGGTTCATGCTAGAGCGAACTTGCTCCAGCACCTCGTGTCGACGTCCGACCATGCCAACAATGGCGCCTTTTTGTGCGTACTCTTGAGCCAGTGCTGCGCCGATACCGCTGGATGCGCCGGTAATGAAAACGGTAAATGCCATAATATGCTTTCTGTTTGCAAAAGTGTGATGTGCTATTTTAACGCGCGAATGACTTTCTGCGGGGATGTATGAATCTTTTGGGCGAAATTTTAATGAGTTATGCATCATGCCGCGTTAAATAAAATAAAGGGCGCCTCAATGTGCGCCCTATTTGATGCAATCAGTTGATTCGCTGTGGGGTTATTTCCCCTCTTCCAGTAATTTATTCACGACTTTCAAAGCATCTGCTGTGTCGCCCTTAACCACGTATTTGCCGTTCACGATCAGCGCCGGTACGCCATCCAATTGATAATTTTTGAACAAAGCATCCGCCGTGACAATGTTTGCATTGACATCAAAGCTCTTAAACGTTTTGTCCCAAGCCGCTTTATCCACACCGTTTTCAACCATGAATTCGCTAATTTTGTCATCGTTGGTCAGTGCGCGCCCTTGGTCTTGAATGGCTGCAAAAACTTTATCATCCAACTCTTCGGACTTACCCAAAGCTTGCAGCGTCATGGCAATGCGTTGATGCGCTTGCATGCCAGCGCTCCATTGCGCGTGGTAGCGCACAAAGCGTACATCAGACGGCAAGGATTTTTTCCATGCTTGTACCGCAGGTTCGAGTTTGTAGCAGTGACCACAGCCGTACCAGAAAAACTCTTGCACTTCTTTTTTACCGTCTTTGGGTGGTTGCGGGCTGGCCAGCTTGGTGTAGTCTTTGCCCTCGGTGATGGTCAAGCCTTTGGTGGAAAAGCTCTCCGCAGTGAACGTCGGTGCCGCTGGTGCGCTGGTGCTCGCTGTTGTGTTTTTGGCTGGAGCGGGTTGCGTCACGATATCCGATTTGCTGCAGGCAAACAGTAAGGTGCTGGCAGACAAAGCGCCGATGAGCGCGGTGCGACGAGAGATATTAGCCCAAGCGGCGAGTGAAGCAAATGACATGGCGGCCTTTCGAGTAGCGTGTTGTTTATCGGTATATTGGAAGTTCGATATCCTAACCGATGAATGGATAGAGAATGTGGGTATTGTAACCCAAGCGGTTTATTGCGTCAGCGCGCGTTCATGTGTAACCACGTTCTCCAGTGTGTCCAACATTTGATGTGATGGAATCAATGAGTAACGTCCGTTGATCACCAATGCGGGCACACCGTTTAATTCAAAGCGACGAAACGCTTGCTGCGCCATACGCATATTTTGCGTCACAGCCGCGCTGTGATAGTTGCTTAACCAAGTTTTTTTGTCAAAGCCATTGCGCAGCGCCCAGTTGAGCACAGCGGCATCGTTGGCCAATCGTTCGGAATCATTCGCCCAATCGGTAAATACCTGTTCGTGTAAATCCAACCGATTTAAACGCTGCAAAGTGAAAAAGAGTCGCTGCGGTGCAACCATATCTGCGCGCCAACTGATGGGTAGATAAATCAGACGAACGGATGATGGTTGCTTGGCTTGCCATGCTTTTAGCTTAGGGGCAAACGAGGCGCAATGCGGGCAGGTGTAGCTGAAAAATTCGACGACTTCGACCGAATTTTTCGGTGCATTGGTTTGGATACGCCCCGTTTGATTAAGCGCAATCACATCAGCAGGCATTTGCCATGTGCTATTGGATGGCTCTATGGCTTGAGGCTGTGCTTGCGCATTGCTGGCGGCGATGGGGCTGCTCATAAAAAACGCGCCGATAAGCGACGCGCACAGAGTATATGTGAAAGATGAACGCATGGGCGTGTCCTTGCAATATCTCGATCAAAATTTAGGGAGCTGTCACAGGTTTCACTACTTTAGGTGAAGAGCTGCTGGTTGGTGCTGTGGCAGGCTTAACGGTTTTGGGTGCTACGGTTTTAGGTGTGGCTGGCGCGGTTGTTTTCGGCGCCGCAGTAGCGGACGTAGAAGTGGTCGTCGGTTTTGGTGCTACTGTCTTTGGTGCGGCTGGCGCATTATTGGTGTCGGATTTGTTGGTATCTGGTGCAGGCTTGGCTTTCTCGGCTGCGGGTTTGGTCTCTGGAGCCGGTTTGGCTTTGTTGGTAATCAGATCGCCAATCGGGTCATCGCTTGCTTTCGCTTTTGGTGTATCAGCGGTTGTTACCTCGTTTTTGCTGTCGTTGGATTTCTTGCTTGAGCCAGAAGCCCCAGAAGCTCCAGAGGCAGCGACACCGCCCATGAGTGCGCCTGTACCGGTGCCCTGCTCATTGGCTGCCGGATCATTGCTTGGCGGTGAGGGTGGTAGCTGTGGTGCGGTTTGATTGCCATACAGCGGCGCGTTGGGATCGGTACTGCCAGTAGTCGGTTTGAGTTCATTGGTATTGGCTTTATCGCGGAATGGGCCGCCGCTCATGGCCAGCGCCGCTACGACGAGGGCAACAATTAGACCGATGAGCATGCCGATACCGATGTTCAGAGCGGAGCTATTGCGGCGAGGGATGTTGTTTTCAGCCATGGGTATTCCAAAAATGAGCAAAATCAATCAGTTAACAAACTATATAAAATTAATCCAATAGTATGGTGAAATTGTGTTGGATATAGAGCGTAAATATAACCCATTACATCCGATTAGGTGCGCTAACCCCCAATAATTTTAAACCGTTGGCTAAAACCTTTTGTGCGGCAGTGAGTAAATGCACGCGCGCGGTTTTCAATGCCAGATCGTCGGTGAGTACACGCTCGTTGCCCCCACAGAAACTGTGCACGGCACCTGCCAAGTCTTTGAGATAGTACACGACGTGATGCGGTGCTAAGTCTTGAGCGGCCACGGCCAAGGTGTCTGGATACTGGCTCATTTGTTGCAATAATGCCATTTCCGACGCGGCGGTCAGTGGTGCCAGTGTAGCGGCGTCGGTGCCGTTGACGGTAATGGCGGCTTTTTCCAAAATTGACTGAATACGCGCGTGGGCGTATTGCACGTAGTACACAGGGTTTTCATCCGATTGGCTGACGGCAACATCCACGTCGAAGACAAACTCGGTATCGGCTTTACGCGAAATCATCAGGAAGCGCACCGCGTCTTTGTTCGTCCAGTCGATCAGGTCGCGCAAGGTGACGTAAGAGCCCGCACGTTTGGACAGTTTGACTTCCTGCCCATCTTTCATCACCATCACCATTTTGTGCAGAATGTAGTCGGGGTAGCCTTGCGGAATGCCGACATCGGCCGCTTGCAGACCGGCACGCACGCGAGCGATGGTGCCGTGATGGTCAGAGCCTTGGATGTTGATGACTTTGTGAAAACCACGACCCCATTTGTTGATGTGGTAGGCCACGTCAGGGACGAAGTAGGTGTAGCCGCCTTCGGCTTTGCGCATCACGCGGTCTTTGTCATCGCCAAAATCGGTGGTGCGTAGCCACAGCGCGCCATCCTCTTCATAGGTATGACCCTTTTCGGTCAGGCGTGCAACGGTTTGCTCGACTGCGCCAGTGGTGTAGAGCGAGGACTCTAGGAAGTATTCGTCAAATTTCAGACCAAAGGCGTTTAAGTCCAAGTCTTGCTCGTTGCGCAGATACGCCACGGCGAACTCACGAATGGCCTCCAGATCATCCACGTCACCTTGGGCGGTGACGCCGTTAACTGTTTCTTTGGCCAAATACGCCTGCGCGATGTCCATGAT
Source organism: uncultured Hydromonas sp. (assembly GCA_964481695.1). Lineage (GTDB taxonomy): Bacteria > Pseudomonadota > Gammaproteobacteria > Burkholderiales > Burkholderiaceae > CTSOIL-112. The sequence goes on from CAYZVI010000036.1 coordinate 10,510, forward strand.
GTAGTCGCCGCGATAGCCGTCCGCTGGGAAGCTCGGGTCGTCCACGCCCAGCCCTTTGGCGCGGGCTTGGGTGGAAATCGCGAGGTTGGCGATTTGTTGCCCTGCGTCGTTGTAGTAAAACTCGCGGTGCACGCTGTAGCCTTGGCTGGCCAAAACTGAACCGAGGATGTCGCCCAGTGCCGCTTGGCGTGCGTGGCCGACGTGCAACGGGCCGGTCGGATTGGCGGAGACGAATTCGAGCATCACGCGCTCACCCACGTGGGTATTGGCTGAGCCGAATGCAGCGCCCTGCTCGATGACGGTTTGTGCTACGGATTGCTTGGCTGCGTCGGTCAGGCGAATGTTGATGAAGCCCGGACCAGCGATTTCCAGCGCGGCAATGTGGGGATTGGCAGGCATAGCATCGATCAGCTCTTGTGCCAGTTGGCGTGGGTTTTTACCCAGAGGTTTGGCCAGTTGCATCGCGATATTGCACGCAGCATCACCGTGCGCAGCCTGTTTGGGGCGCTCCAATGTCGGCATGACTTGAGTATCGGGTGCGATGGCTTTGAGCGCGATGCTGAAGCTATCAATAATCTGGGTGCGAATGTTTTGGAGCATGATGTGTGGTATTTAATGGGTTGGGTTTAGGTCGGTTAACTGTAATGACCCTACGACGCATAATGCGCCATGCGAGGGTTCGGATGGCGCAGTGAATCGTTTCAATGCGCCATTATACCCCCCCTGCCCACAAACACCCAAATTCATTCGCAAACATTCCTTAGCTCGCAGGTATAATGACAGAACGTCGTCAGTTTATAATGATATATACGCAAAGCTTTATGTAAGCGTAGTTATCTTCTTTTTCCCACCTTTTTTACTTTGAGGTCGCACATGTCCACTCGTCACATTGTTCGCATCAATCCTTTACACAGCAGTATTTTGCTGACGGTGCTGTATACCGTTTCAGCGTTAATTGTCTTTTTGATCGGCCTTGTTTTTACCACGGTGTCCTCGGGTTTTGATTTTGGTCATGCTTTTGATGGTTTGACCGCCGATGCGGTTTGGTCGGCTGTAGCAGTTAATTTGGTTTTGGTGTTTATCGGTTCGTTTTTGCTGACCATGGTGTACAATTTTTTGGCGAAATATTTGGGTGGTATTGAAATTACCCTGGATGATGATTGATTAGACATTGAGCTTCTCTTTTAATTAAAACAATTCAAACCAATTGAAATGGAGTTTAATGTGGCTCACGATTTAAGTAAGACAGCATCTGTGCCATCCCGCGACTGTACACCTGTGTGGCGCAGGATGCTGGCACGCAATCAGAACGAATCCCATCGGGTGGCATCTACTTTAGAGCTGTTGTTTGACTTGGTATTTGTTGTCGCCATTTCCGCTGCGGCTGGGCAGTTACACCATGCATTGGCAAATGGTCATGCAGTGCACGGCTTAGTCAGCTACATGATGGTGTTTGTGGCTATTTGGTGGGTGTGGATGAATTTTTCATGGTTCGCTTCCGCGTTTGATAATGATGATGTGTTGTATCGCATCGCAGTGTTTATTCAGATGGCCGGTGCTTTGGTGATTGCAGCGGGAGCCGAGAGCGCGTTTGAAGGTCATTGGATGCCGATGGTGATCGGTTATACCATTATTCGTGTGGTCGCGGTACTGCAATGGTTGCGTGCAGGTCAACAAAATCCACATCTGCGTGGAGCCACCACGCGCTATGCATTGGGTATTTTGGCGATGCAATTCGGCTGGTTTGGCTTGGTATTTTTGGGAACACCTTCAACTTTTTTGCCAATATTTTTGCTATTGACTGTTTTAGAATTGCTGGTGCCGATGTGGGCGGAAAAATCGGTCATGACCCCGTGGCATCCCCATCATATTCCGAACGCTATGGTTTACTCACTCTAATCTGATCTGCCTCCATTTTAACGGACAGTTAAGCGGCTAATTTGTTGTTAGCCAAT
>CAYZVI010000037.1:0-12017 GCA_964481695.1 uncultured Hydromonas sp.
CTAATTTTTGCGAAGCAAAAGTTAAGCGAAGCGGGTCGGAGCTAAAAAGGTCAAGCTCGCGGTAACGCAAAGCAATGAACGCTTGGATTAGGTCGGTTTGAAACTCGCGTTTACAAGCAAACGCTCAGACAGCAAACCGACCGATGAAACGACAGCGTTCATTGGCGTTACAGCGACGAATGGCTGAGCTTCGTATTAAAGGCCGTGGATGAATTGAAGCTTGATTCTTTGTCTGTGTAGGTAGGATACTTGTATCCGACATAGAAAGTTGAGTTATGTTTTCACATGTGTTTGTAGGCGTATCTGACTTTGATCGTGCTTTGCTTTTTTATCAACCCTTGATGGAATGCTTGGGACATCCGCAGCGGTTTTGTGAGCGTTCGCGTCCGTGGGCGGGATGGCAAACGAGCGCGGAGCAGGCGCGACCTTTGTTTTTAATCGGTTCGCCGTATAATCAGCAAGACCATGCAGTGGGTAACGGGCAAATGGTGGCTTTTATGGTGAACACACGAGCGGCGGTAGATGAGGTGTATGCGCTGGCGTTGCGCTTGGGTGGCACTTGCGATGGAGCGCCGGGTTTGCGTCCCGAGTATCATGCGCATTATTACGGCGCGTATTTCCGCGATCCGGATGGTAATAAAATTGGTGTGGTCTGTCATGAGTAAAGATATTTCCCAAATCCGTAAGAGTTATGAGCGCGCAGAATTGTCGGAGGATGCGTCGCACGCCGATCCGATGGCGCAGTTTGAGCAGTGGTTCAATGAGGCGTTGCACAGCGAAGTTCCTGAACCGAACGCGATGACGGTGGCAACGGTAGGGGCGGATGGTCGCCCGAGTTCGCGCATTGTGCTAATCAAGGATTTTGATGCGCGTGGCATCGTGTGGTACACGAATTATCTGAGTCGCAAAGGGCAGGAGTTGGCGGAGCATCCGTTTGCGGCCTTGCAATTTCACTGGGTGGAGTTGGAACGAGTGGTGCGCATTGAAGGGCGCGTGGAGAAGGTGTCCGATGCGGAAAGTGATGCATATTTCAACAGCCGCCCGCTGGATAGCCGCATTGGTGCGTGGGCCAGTCCGCAAAGTCAGCCGATTTCTGGGCGAGCGTGGTTGGTCGCTGAGGCGGCGAAATATGGTGCGAAGTTTATGCTCAATCCGCCGCGTCCGCCGCACTGGGGTGGCTATCGTTTGGTGCCGGATCGTTGGGAGTTTTGGCAGGGGCGCAAAAGTCGTTTGCATGATCGCCTGCGCTATCGTTTGGAAAATGGTGCCGAGGGTAGCCCAATATGGGTGCGTGATCGTTTGGCACCGTGAGCTGAGGGAAATAGCATGGATGATTTGAAACAACGTTTGTCACCGCTGGCGTATCAGGTGACGCAGGAGAAGGGTACGGAGCGACCATTCACCAGTGAGTTTGCCGAGCATTGGCACGATGGCGCGTATCATTGCGTGGTGTGCGATGCGAAGTTATTTGAGTCCGCGCATCAGTTTAACGCGGGGTGTGGCTGGCCGAGTTTTGATGCGCCGGTAGCGTCGGAAGTGGTCGCGGAACATCGTGATACCTCGCATGGCATGATTCGCACCGAAGTGGTGTGCGACCATTGCGGCGCGCATTTGGGGCATGTGTTTCCCGACGGGCCGCCGCAGACCACGGGTTTGCGTTATTGCATCAATGGGGTGGCGTTGCGTTTTGCCCCTGAGCCTGATTGATCTTTAATCAATAAAACAAAAGCCACATCAAATGATGCGGCCGTTTTTTATGCGGTTATTACCGCGGTTGGTTTTGTCTTTTGCTTATCGCACGGATTAAGCCGCCGCTTTTTGTTGCGCTTGCTGTTTTTGCAGCATGTGCAGAATGCGGATGCGATTTTGTGCCTGAGCTTGTAGGTTGCGTTGAACGAATCTGCGTTGCATTTTGTCCTCCTTTGTGGTGTTGCAATATAGTTTTGTCGGATGTTTGTTGATCTGACGCGCACAGATTAATGCAATGATATGACATCATTGTGAATTATTAAGGGATGATATGGTTTTTGGTTGACACGCTGTCATTGAGTGTAAAAAAGCGATCGAGGTGTAACTCGGTCGTTGTTTTTTTGTGAATGCGCGACATCCGGCGAGGGCGGTTATCGAATCGCCTCAACGCATTCTTTGACCAGCTCGGGGCCGCGATAGACGAGGCCGCTGTAGAGCTGCACCAGTTGCGCACCAGCTTGGACTTTTTCCTGTGCATCCGCGCCATTTAAAATCCCGCCAACGCCGATGATCGGGACTTGGTCGTTCAATAGCGGGTGTAAGGCGCGCACGATGGCGGTGGATCGGTCGCGTACGGGTGCGCCGGACAGGCCGCCGGTTTCGTTGCCATTCGGTAAATGTTCGGTGCTGCTTTTGTCCAGCGTGGTGTTGGTGGCGATCACGGCATCAAAGCGATGCAGCTTGAGCAAATCGGCAATCGCATGGATTTGCGTTTCGTCCAGATCGGGTGCGATTTTGAGCGTCATTGGGATGTAGCGCCCGTGTGTGTCGGCGAGTTCGCCTTGGCGCGCTTTGAGGGCGCGCAGGAGTTGGTCAAGGGCGTCTTCTTGTTGTAAATCGCGCAGGTTTTTGGTGTTTGGCGAGGAGATGTTGACGGTGATGTAGCTGGCGTGCGGGTAGACGCTGGTCAGCGCGGAGAGGTAGTCGTCGGTGGCGTGCTCGATCGGCGTGGCGGCGTTTTTTCCGATGTTGATGCCGAGGATGCCGCCGTTTTGCACAAAGCGGCTACGCGCGACGTTGGCGAGCAGGGTGTTGACGCCTTGGTTGTTAAAGCCCATGCGGTTGATGATGGCTTGCTTTTCGGGAATGCGGAACAGGCGCGGTTTGGGGTTGCCGTCCTGTGGGCGCGGCGTGACCGTGCCGATTTCGATAAAGCCGAATCCCATGTCGGCAAGTACGTCGATGTGTTCGCCATTTTTGTCCAGTCCTGCCGCGAGCCCGACGCGGTTCGGGAAGGTCAAACCCATCAGGTTGTATGGCGGGCTGTCGACGCGGATTTTTGGCAGCAGACCGAGTTGGTGCGCGGCGTGTGCGGCTTTGAATGAGAGGTGGTGGGCGCGCTCGGCGTCCATGCTAAATAGTATGCTGCGAAACAGGTTGTACATGATGGTGATTTCAGTGTTTAATGAGCCTTGAGGGCGAACGGTGTCCAGATGCCATTCAGCAGGATTTCGGCGGGTTGAAACTGTTGTTTGTACTGCATCTTTTCACTACCGGCAATCCAGTAACCCAGATAGACGAATTTTAACCCGAAACGTTGGGCAATTTGAATCTGCCACAGGATGCCGTAGGTGCCCAGTCCCGCACATTCAGAAGCCGGATCGTAAAAAGTGTACATCGCAGACAGGCCATTAATGGTTTGGTCAATCACGCTGACCATGCGTAAAATGCCGTGTGCGTCGCGAAACTCGACCAAAAACGTGGTGATCGCGCTGCGCAGAAAAAACTGCTGGTACTGCTCTTCGGTGTCGTTCGCCATTGCACCATCGCCGTGACGTGCCTCGATGTAGCAGCGGTACAGTTCAAAATGCTCTTTGGAAAAATCCAAATTGACCATGCGTACATTCAGATGCGACCATTTTTTTAGGCAACGACGTTGGCTGCGATTCGGCGTGAAAGCTTCGGTCAGCACTCGGTAGGATTGGCAGGCATGACAGCCGACGCATTGCGGACGATAGACATACAGTCCGCTGCGCCGAAAGCCCAGGTCCAGCAGCTGACCGTAGTTTGTATCGTTGATGCGATCTATCGGCGCGACCATTTGCGAGGACGCCGTGCGCTCAGGCAGGTAGTTGCACGGATATTCGCAGGTGCGATAAAGCTGAAGTTGGGTCAGTTGCTGATGTTCGGTTTTCATGAGCGTGTGTTGGAATACATACCGAAGTAGTTTAGCAGATTATCGTGCGTGGATAATGACGACCAATGGAGCGGTTCGGCGTTCATCAGTTCGGCGCTGCGGCGGAAAAATAGCTCGCGCGCAATCGGGCGTGCGCCCAAGCTCGCCAGATGCGACGTGACTTGCTGGCAATCAATCCATGTGCCGCCGTGCTCGCGCAGGCACTGCACCCAGCAGGCAAGCGCGACTTTCGAGCCGTCGGATAGGTGTGTGAACATGGATTCGCCGAAAAACATTTTGCCGATCAACACGCCGTATAATCCGGCGATCAGCTGATCTTGCTGCCAGACTTCGACGCTGACAGCGCGCTGGCGGCGGTGCAACTCGATGTAGGCGTTTTTCAGCGCGGTGTGGATCCACGTGCCGTCTTGTCCAACTCGTGGGGTTTCGGAGCAGGCGCTGATGACGCGCTCAAAGCAGTGATTGAGTGTGACGCGATAGCCGAGGTTCGGTTGGCGCGCCCATTGTTTCAGGCGTTTGTACAGCGAGTGTGAAATTTTAAAATTATCCAATGCCAACACCATACGCGGGTTGGGGCTGTGCCAGAGCACGGGTTCGCCCGCGTTGTACCACGGAAATAAACCCCTTCGGTAGGCGGTTTCCACCCAGTCGGCATCAATGGCGAAGCCAACGGCATAGATGCTGTCCAAATGCGGTGCACCGTGGTTGATCTGCGCATGAGTGGGCAAATCGGCGGGCTGGTGCACGAGGGTGAACGGATGATCGTTGTTCATGGCGGGGCATTAGCGACGGTAATCGTCCGGTTTGGGCTGGATCAGACTGTGGCGTGTGGTGAAGTCGCCGCGTGCGCTGTCCTCTATCCAGACACGCAGCGTCAATCGGGTGCTGGCAAATACGATCTCTGACCACGGAGGTAATTCGTCCGGTGCGAATAAACGTGACTCCAGCGTTTCGTCGCCTGCACCAAATTCAGGCGCGGGTAATTCTGCGCGGAAGAAAAAATGGGTTTGCCCAATGTGCGGGATGTCCACGATGAGGTACACCGGCTCAATGAGCTTTACGCGCGCGCAAGCTTCCTCCAGCGTTTCGCGTGCCGCGCCTTCACTCAGACTCTCGCCGCACTCCATGAATCCTGCCGGTAGGGTCCACATGCCGTAACCCGGTTCAATCGCGCGACGGCACAGCAGGATTTTTCCTTCAAACACGGGAATCGTGCCGACCACCATTTTCGGATTGTCATAGTGAACAAAGCCGCACTTCGGGCAAACGGCACGCACGCGCGAATCGTCATCTGGAATGCGGTGCTCGACAGCACTGCCGCATTGGCTGCAAAAGCGCGTGGTGGGTGTGAGGGATGGGGTAGAAGGGGCGCTCATAGGTGGTGTGTTGTGATTCTGAAGTTATATTGTGCCATAGACAGCGGTGCGATTGCGTCCAAAATGAAAAACGCACAACTTCCGTTGTGCGTTTTATCGCAAGCGAATGCCATCAACGATCCAGCATCCATTTGACCACCGCTTCAATGTCCTTTTGTGGCATGTCTGGGTGCCCTTGCATTGGCGTTGTGCCCCAGGCGCCGACCGAGCCACTGCGTACACGATCCACCAGACGGCTCATGGCACCCGGATCGCCTTTGTATTTTTGTGCGATGTCGCGAATGGAGGGGCCAATGACTTTTTTATCCAAAACGTGGCATTCCAAACATTTGTATTGTTTGGCTGTTTGTGGATTGGCCAGAACCGAGTTTGACGAGCTGATGCCACAGATCAGCAAAGTCGAGACCATCAGGGTTTTCAATTTTTTCATCTATCTTCCTTTCTAAACCAAGTGATATAAACCGCTTGGTTGGTATTTTCTATAATAATACCTGATTTGGGGAAAAGTTGACATTTGAGGAAAGATTGATTGCAATATGCCGTTGGTGCGAAACCCGTGTTTATTGACTCAAAATCCAGCGGGTCAACTCTTGCAGATCGGCGTCGCTCATGGTGTGGTTCGCCGGCATTTTTTGCCAGAAATAATAGTAGGTGATGCCATTGCGAATCGGGTTTTGAATACGGCCAGCTGCGTCGCTACGGCCTCGGTAGGCGTTGCTGATGTATTGGAATGACGGGCCTTTTTTGTCTTTATTGACGTCATGGCATTTGAAACAATCATTGGCTTTGGCAATTTGGTAGCCGTCGGCATGCGCCAGCGGACTCAGAGTGATTAAACCGAGGCTTAGAGCCAGTGTGGTGAAAATTCGCTTCATAATAAATCCTTAAATATTCGGTAAAACATGCATCCATCGGCATTTTAGCCGAGTTGGCGCGGTATGCGGTACGCACTACGCTAAATCCCTGAAAAAACCACACGACCTCGGTACAATGCGACTTTAGCTCAGAGGATATACAGCCTTGATCAATGCAGTTGCGATGACTTGTGTATGGTGTGTGTGCGAGCCGTTTTTATAGCACAGGATCGTTCATAAAATATGTGGATTATTCCATATTTAGGCAACGACTGCGTGCGCTGGTCATGGCTTTGTTTTTAGTTTTTTGACGGATAATCAATCATTACAATAAGGATTTTTATGGCGCTTGTTCACCCTCAGTTTGATCCGGTAGCGTTCTCCATCGGTGGCGAAGGCGGCTGGCCGGTACACTGGTACGGTTTGACGTACTTGGCAGCATTTTTGATGTTTTTGCTGGTCGGTAAATACCGTGCAAAGAAAATGCCGCTGCTCGGATTCAAACCGATTGAGCTGGATGATATATTGTTTTATGGTGTGCTGGGTGTCATCATTGGCGGACGTTTGGGCTATGTGTTGTTTTACAAGCCGGCAGAGTTTCTCGCCAATCCGGGTGATATTTTGAAAGTCTGGCAGGGCGGCATGTCGTTCCACGGTGGTTTTTTGGGCGTGCTGGTCGCGATGCTGTGGTACGCGCGTAAAACTGGTCGCGGTTTTTGGCAAATCACCGATTTTATCGCACCGCTGGTGCCGCTCGGCTTGGCAGCGGGTCGCTTGGGTAACTTCATCAACGGCGAATTGTGGGGGCGTGTGTCCGGCGCCAATTATCCGTGGTTAATGCTGTTCCCGCAGGCAAATGAGGCGGATGTGTTGCACGTGACGGCACATCCCGAAAGTGCGTCGTTGTTGCAGCAGGTGGGTGATTATTTGATGCTGCCGCGTCATCCGTCGCAGATTTACCAGTTTCTGGGTGAAGGTTTATTGCTGTTCGTGATTGTGTGGCTGTATGCGCGTAAAATCCGCCCCGTGATGGCAGTGTCGGCGGTATTTTTGATGGGATACGGCGTGCTGCGCTTTCTCGCCGAATTTGCACGTGAGCCGGATGATTTTCTGGGGTTGTTTGCTGGATTCTCCATGGGGCAGCTATTGTCTCTGCCGATGATTGTCATCGGCGGGTGGTTGCTTTGGTGGGCGTATAAACGCCAAAATAGTTATTCCAAAGGCTAAGGAACGACCCATGAATCGTCGGTCATTAAGCAGCACGGTGATCCTGAGCGCATCGCTGGGTGCGCTGGGCTTGATCGGCTGCGATCAGGTGAAAAGCGTGGACAATCGTCCGCGACTGATTGCGCCCGATGCGGCATTTGCCAAAATGATTCAGGGCACACATCGATTGAATAGCGCGGATGCTCAGGTATGGGTCACGGACGTTTTGAGCAGTTTAGACACGGTCGGTATGGTACGTACCAATGAGTCGGCTTGCGCAGTTATGGCGGTGATCGAGCAGGAAAGTGGCTATAAAGAAGACCCGGCAGTACCCGGTCTGAGCAATTTACTCGCCAATAAAATCAAGAAGATGGAAGAAAACCTCGCGGTCAAATTGGCACTGGAAGTACGGTTGAATCAGCCGATGAACAGTGGTAAAACCTTCCGCGAGGGCATCAGTTTGGTGAAAACCGAACGCGATTTGGCAAGCTGGTACTCTGAGTTTACCGCGTCAAAATACCTCGGGCCATTGCTGGATCGATTTGGCAAAGGTGTGGATGACGTGGTGGGTACCGTTGGTTCGATGCAGGTGTCGATTGACTATGCACGTCGTGTCGCCGCGCAGCTCGGTCAATCGAGTATGAATATGCGCGAGACGCTGTACACGCGCAAAGGCGGCGTGCTGTTTGGTACGGCGCATTTGTTTTACTATCCAACGCATTACGAGCAGATGATTTACCGTTTTGCCGATTACAATGCCGGTCACTACGCCAGCCGCAATGCGGGATTTCAGGCCATGGTGGCGAAACTGTCGGGAAAGCCTTTGAGTGCAGACGGTGATTTGATCGCACACGATGCCGTACAGCCGAACACCACATCGCAAACGCAAACGGCACTGCAACAGTTGTTCGCCAAAAAAGCACCGAACATCAGCACGCTAACCATCGCGCAGGATTTGGCTTTGGAAAAAACGCTGGAGTTTGAGCAAAGCACCACCTATCTCACCGTGACGCAACTGTATCGACAAAAATACGGTGCGTTAATCACCGAGCAGATTCCACGCATCAGTCTGAAAAGCGAAAAAATCACCCGTAATCTAACGACCGAATGGTATGCCAATTCGGTCAATCGTCGTTACCAACAATGCTTGGCAGCGGCACAGCGTGCCACCTAATCACATCCAATTAACCGAGGTTTATCCCCATGCTGACCGTATTATCCCCCGCGAAAAGTCTGGACTTTGAAACTGCGACACCGGCGAATGTGGCCAAGCTCGCCACGCAACCGCAATTCGTTGCCCACGCCAAACAGTTGAACCAATTATTGCGCAAGCTCGATGTGCCGCAATTGGCGCAGCTCATGTCGATTTCGGATAAATTGGCGACGCTGAATGTGGCGCGTAATGTCGAATGGTCAGAAACCTTCACGCTGGATAATGCCAAACCCGCCATCCTCGCCTTTGATGGCGATGTGTACGATGGCTTTGCGGCAAAGGATATGAGTGTAGCCGAGCTGAGACAAGCACAGGCACGGATTCGGATTTTGTCTGGTTTGTACGGTATTTTGCGTCCGTTGGACTTGCTGCAAGCCTATCGTCTGGAAATGGGCACGGCGCTGAGCAATCCCAAAGGTAAAGATTTATACGCGTTTTGGGGCGAACAATTGACCGATCAGATTAATGCAGAATTGGCAACGCACCAGCACAAAGTGCTGATCAATCTCGCGTCGGATGAGTACTTCAAAGCGCTGCCGCTCAAAACTCTGGACGCACCGGTGGTCGCGCCGGTATTCAAAGATCAAAAAGGTGCGACGTATAAAATCATCAGCTTTTTCGCCAAACGTGCGCGCGGTACGATGGCGCGTTACATCGTGCAAAACCATGTGGACACTGCTGATGCGCTCAAACAGTTCAATGAAGATGGCTATTATTTTGTCGAAGAAACCACGGCGAAAAATGGCGTGCATCAGCTGATTTTCCACCGCGATGCGTGAATTTTATGAAGCAGTTAGGGTGACCGCAGTAGGCACAGCATTTGGCCAAGACGTTAATTTAAATGCATGAGTCGCCGTTTCAATTTTAAAGTGACCCATTTGTGCGGGAACTATACGATTGTGTAGATTTGTTTGATGCAACACACCATCACGCCAAAAATGCAGCGTTATTTCATTATTGCGCGGATGCTGTGTCAATAATTCATCCGGTTTTTGGTTCAACTTAAAACGATTGAACGCAATCAGCACATCCTGTGGCGCCAAGCCGATTTGCTCGGCGAGGCTGTCGGATAGGACACGCTCAACCAGCCAACCATCGGAGGTTTGCTTGAGCGTCGCACCCAGCTCAGCTGCGCTTGGCCGCGTGTATTTCAGATGCAATCCTTGCGTGAGCAGCAGTAAATTCAGTGGCAAAGTTTGCGTGGTAAATAATCCAATATACAGCAGATCATGTGCTGAGGTTTCGGCGAAATGCTCAATGGCCGCTTGAATATCGCTCAAAGTCACGCCGCGCGGTGTGGCTAAGTGATAAAAGTCGCGGCCAAAATCCTGCCACAGCAGTCGCATCACATCATCCAAGCTGAAGCGGTCGCCACTATTGTCTCGGATGAATAAATCGATGCATAAAGCAACCAGCGAGCCTTTGACGTAGTAATTGGTATTTGCATTGATCGAGTTTTCCGTCGGCTGATAATATTTCGTCCATGCATAAAAACCAGCCTCGGTTACCGTCTGTCGTTGTTGTGCACGGTGGCGAAATACGTTGTCAATGTTGCGGTTGAGGATGTCCGTATATTGGCTATGACTCAGAATGCCAGCACGGTATAGCATCAGGTCATCGTAGTAGTTGGTCACGCCTTCAAAAAACCACAGTAGGGATGTGTCGGTTGATTGTGTCAAATCATACGGTACGAAATTCGCGGGCTTGATGCGTTTGACGTTCCAGCTATGGAAGTACTCGTGGCTAATCAACCCTAAAAGATCGAGGTATGCCTGACGACGCGAACTGTTGTTATCCAAAATATTGGGCAAACTGTCACGTGAACACAGCAGAGCCGTACTATCGCGGTGCTCCAATCCGCCATATCCCGAGCCGCGCACATCCAACATGAATAGATATGAGGTAAATGGTGCACGGTGTGCATCTTTGATTTCGGGTTCAAATAAACGCAATTGTTCGGTACAAATCGCACGGATGTCGGCCAGTAAAAGCGATTCATTCAGATGCTCAAATTCGCCAGACAGAGCGATGGTATGCGGTACATCCAATACCGTTAATTTGAGTATGGAAAGACGTCCCATGCGTACAGGGCGATCGGCCAGCTCATCGTAGTTCTTTGCCACATAATCGCCAAAACCATGCTCGGCGGTGTGCTCAGCGCGTGTCAATTGTGTGGCGACTTGCCATTGATCAAATGATGCGGGTGGATTCAGCGTCAGCGTGTGTGGTTGATGGGTATATTCGGCAATGCTCAGGCATACAGATGTGGCGTTAAAAAATCCTGTATCGGTATTGAGAAACGCAGTACGTACCGATGGGTCGTGCGCGAAAACTTCGTATTCAACGTTCAAACCTTGAGCAAAAGCGGCACTTTGCCAACTGTACTGGGTCAGAGGGGTGAGTGTGATGGGTGCGTCTACATCATCGTAAGCACGAATGGCGACGATGTGCCGCGCAAAATCACGAATCATATAGCTGCCGGCAATCCAGTTGGGCAAGCTCAAACAAACGCCCGCAGGATGTGACCCCTTCACATGCAAGCGAATGGTAAATGTGTGGCTGTGTGGGTGTGGCGTGATGGTGTAGTGTAGAGCAGATTGGATCATTGATGATTCGGCCTGTGCGTAAGCATTTGATAAAAAATAATGCGTGATTTTGGCACAAAGTGATGATGAATGTTTGATTGTATAGGCATGTAAAAGAATGAATTGAAACCTTTGTTCATAATGTACAATAATCACGTTTAATCCAAACGCCACAAAAAGTTTTCTTGTATTTTGGCGAGTTTTAACCCATCTTTTACACACAAAGGATACACATGGAATATCAAAACATCATCGTGGAACACTTGGATCACGTTGGGCGCATCACTCTGAATCGCCCGCAGCAATTGAATGCGCTCAATGACGCGCTGATGGATGAGTTGGCACAGGCGCTGTTGGCATTTGAGGCGGATGCCAGCATTGGTGCGATCATTATCACTGGCAGTGAAAAGGCTTTTGCTGCGGGTGCGGACATCAAAGCAATGGCTCAATTGGATTTTGAAACTGCCTATACGGGTAACTTCATCAGCCGAAATTGGGATGAAATTATGCGTATGCGTAAACCGATTATTGCAGCAGTGTCAGGCTTTGCCTTGGGCGGCGGTTGTGAATTGGCGATGAGTTGCGATACCATCATTGCGGCGGATACGGCTCAGTTTGGTCAGCCGGAAATCAAGCTCGGCGTGATTCCGGGTGCGGGCGGTACGCAGCGATTTACACGCGCCGTGGGTAAAGCCAAAGCCATGGATATGGTGTTGACCGGTCGCATGATGAGTGCGGAGGAGGCGGAGCGCTCGGGTTTGGTCGCGCGGGTGGTACCTGCCGATCAATTGCAAAGCGAAGCGCTGAAAATGGCGCAAGCCATCGCGGGTTACGGCAAAGTATCGGTGATGATGGCGAAGGAAGCGGTCAATCAGGCGTTTGAAACCACGCTGTCAC
>CAYZVI010000038.1:0-11975 GCA_964481695.1 uncultured Hydromonas sp.
AAATGATTTGTCCATTACCTGCTTTGAGGTTGAACATGTATTGACTGTCTTTGGCTTGCTTTAATTCAAAACGACCGGCCATTTTGGACTCCTTGAAAAAATTAATTGAGGTGAAAAACAAACGACAATCTCTTCAACTTTACGCTACCGACTCGTTTCACGTCACGATCGCAGCAAAGTAAGTGTTTCTAAACACTTATTTTAAACATTTACTCGGCAACTTTGGACATAAATCGTATTTTGATTGTACACGCTTTTTTCGACAGAGCAATGACCGAAATGTTAATTTGATGATGAACGCTTTATTCACGCATCGGATTCTGTTATGGTTATATCATGTTGATTTGACATCTATATTTATGCGCTTGTTTACGCTGTTACGTTCCTTACGGTTTTCACTGATACGCCAACGCGTCGGAATGACTCGCTGGTTAGTTGGGCTATCGTTAAGCGTATTGGCTGCATTAACCCTATTGACCGCACCTGCACACGGGCTGATGGGATGGCAGCAATCCCGCGCGGTTACTTTGTGTACCGCACAGGGCATGATGACGGTATGGATGAGCGAGGCCGATAACCAAGCGGATCATCAGTTTGACGATTTGAAGCTCAAAGCGAGTCAACAATGTCTGGCATGTCTGACTCATGTTCCCAACGCTGCGCCACCCTCGCAAGCCTATACGCTTGCATCCTTAAACGCTGGCTATAGCGTATCCAACGAAACCAATTATACCGATGCCAGCATCATTCATTGGCGCTGGAATAATCCACGCTCCCCTCCGATTCTCTCATAACCATTGACCGACACAACCATCTCATTCACCAAAATTTGTGCGTGATGGTTGGCGTATCTATTTATTATCGTTATAAGAGAACAGCATGAAGACCGTTTATTTGAAATATTTGACCAGTATATTACTTGCGAGTTTAACCACTGTTGCGGTAGCAAAAACCACGGCGAATGACGCATGGGCGCGTGCCACTGTAGCCGGACAAAGCATGGGCGGCGCGTATGTCACCCTGACCTCTGATCGCGATGCGCGTTTGATCAGCGCGTCATCTCCAGCCTCACAAACCGTTGAATTACACACCATGAAAATGGAAGGCGAGCGGATGGTAATGACGCCAGTGCGTAGCATTGATCTACCTGCAAACGAAGCCGTCGCATTAACCGGCGCATACCATTTAATGTTGATGGGTTTAAAACAGCCACTCACCGAAGGTCAAATCGTACCGATTACATTGAAGATTAAGTTATCGTCTGGTTATGTAGAAACCCTCAACATTCAAGCGCCGGTTAAATCACTCGCACATTCAACCCATCATTAAATCAACTCATTCAAGCCAATTTGATAAGGAACACATCATGAATAAAACGTTATTAACACTCAGCATTCTCGGCACTCTGACCTTAGGTGCATGTGGCAAAGGTCCGCAGCAACACGATGGTCACACCATGCCTGCACCCAAAGGCCAACCAGCAGGACAACAAGCTGCTATGCCTACAAGTATGGCGGATATGCCCAGCGAAGTTCGCGCTGTAGGCGATATGAAAATCGAAGTGCAAGGCGCGTGGGCGCGTGCCACTGTAGCCGGACAAAACATGGGCGGTGCATTCGTCAACCTAACCTCGGATCAAGACGCAACACTGGTGGGCGCGAGCTCCCCTGTTTCAGAAAAAGTGGAGCTACACACCATGAAAATGGAAGGCGAAAAAATGGTGATGGCGCAAGTGCCAAATATTGCGCTGCCAGCCAACACCAAAGTGGAGCTCAAACCCGGCAGTCTGCACATCATGTTCATGAGCCTGAAAGCACCGCTCAAAGAAGGCGACACCGTGGCGCTGAAATTGGAAATCAAAAACAAAGCCGGTAAATCTGAGTTCCTCGATTTGCACGCGCCGGTTAAAGCGCTGGGTGAAGCGATGCCTATGAAAATGGCTCATTAATCCTTGTTGCAATCCGAATCTGTACCAAAAAACGCCTCCATCTCGGAGGCGTTTTTAATCCATCAGAAAAACATCACAAATGCACCAACACATGCAGCCCCTCGCCTTTGGCTGACACAATCTCCGCCCTACCACCATGACGCTCAGCAATTTTTTTGACCAAAGACAAGCCTAATCCGGCACCTTTTTGTGAAGTGTGCGCACGCACAAACGGCTCGAATAATTCATTCGGGTTATCCAGCTTGACACCTTGACCATGATCTTTAAAATGAATTTGCACACCTTGAGAATGTGGCGTCGCGGTCTTGGCGATCGTTTTAACCACAGAGATTTCGACAGGCCCCGCGCCGTATTTCAATGCATTTTCCACGACATTACGCACCAAACGTTGTAACAACTTCGGATTGGCCTGAATCGTCACCGCCTCGCCGCTGACCTGAACATCCGTGTAATGCGAAGCTTCCTCTGCGACTAAGGCGAGGACATCCACCGACTCAAGCGGCATTTCTTGCGTATTCTGCGCATAGGACTCCAAACGGCTGGATAATAAAATCCCCTCGATCATTTCATCCAGCTCATTGATGTCCCGCTCAATTTCAGCTTTTCGCTGTACTTGTCGTTCATCCACCTGAGTTTTGAGCATTTCCACATTCATGCGAATGCGTGTGAGTGGTGTGCGCAATTCATGTGACGCATTGGCCAGCATCATTTTATTGGTCTGCACCAAGTCTTGGATTTTTTCCGCTGCACTATTGAAACTATCGGCTAATTTAGCCACCTCATCTGTGCCTTGAACCGGCACGCGCACGGATAAATCGCCTTTACCCCATTGTTGCACGCCACTGTTCAAAGCCTCTAATCGCCGCGTCAATCGCCGCGTTAAAGGCCAAGCCGTCACCGCCACGGCGCCCAGCAACAAACCCAAACCGGAGAGAAAGGCAATGCTCATCGGCCAATCACCATCACGCTTTTGCACGCGGCCACCGCCACCGATTCGAGGTGGGCGTACATAAATCACCCGACCGTCATTCAGTCGCAGCTCCATCGTCGGCGGAATACCTCGGTGCATTCGCCCATCCTGCACATACACGGGATCACCGACCTGCGCCAATATTTGACCCGAAGCATCCATCAAGGTCGCATTCAGACGCATATTGCGATTCAATTTTTCCAAAGCCGCTTGCTGCTGCTCGGGCGGCAGTGTCGCATCAGGCATTGCATTTTGCATCAATTGCATCATGCCATCAAAACGCCCACCGGAGCGCTCTTCACGATCATCCAAGGTACGCCACAGCAATGCCGTCGCCACGGCAAAAATGACGATGCTTGCAAGCACCGCCAAATAAATTTTGAAATACATGCGTTGTTTGAGTGCCATGATGAACCGTTTCTAAGCGAATTTAATCCTGATGTTTGGCAAAAACATAACCCGCGCCGCGCACGGTCACAATGCGTTTAGGCTGCTTCGGATCCTCTTCGATTTCCGCGCGTAGTCGTGAAATATGCACGTCGATGGAGCGATCGAACGCTTCCAACGCCTGATTTTTCAGATGCTCAATCAAAAAATCTCGTGATAATACCCGCCCTGCGCGCTCAGCCAGCACCAACAATAGATCATACTGATAACTCGTGACATCGCACACGCGACCATGCACACGAATTTCACGCGCACCACGATCAATCACCAATCCACCAAAATGCAAAACATCGCTTTGTGCAACATCACTCATTTGCCCAGAACCACGCCGTAAAATCGCACGCAGTCGCGCCAGCAATTCACGCGGTTCAAATGGTTTGGGTAAATAATCATCCGCGCCCAATTCCAAGCCGACCACACGATCCATCGCATCGCCACGCGCGGTGAGCATGAGAATGGGGATATTTGACTGCGCACGAATCTTTTGGCACACGGTCAGGCCATCCATATCCGGCAACATCAAATCCAAAATGATGCCGTCTATGCGTTTTTCTGCTGTTGGCTGCGCATGTACCAACGCAACACCCTCCGAACCATTTAACACATGCGTGATCTCAAAACCCGCATCAGTCAAATACTCCGATACCAGCGCGCCCAGACGCTCATCATCTTCGATTAATAATAAATGTTGTTTCATACGCGATTGCCATTTTTGATTCTTCGATATCATACAACACATCGAGTCTAAAGCACCCAGTTCATTCACCTGCCCATAGTTGGACATCCGACCCAATAAGGATACAACGGGATTACCCATACATCTGCAATCCCATTGTATCGTTTCTACAACCCAACCTTCCGATAAAAACAGCTTAACGACTTGGTGTCTGTGGTACTTGTGGTACTTGTGGTACTTGTGGGGCTTGTGGTGCTTGTTGTGCTGCATTCGGCTGCACAGGCTGACCTGCTTGGTCGTTTTGCCCTTGCTGCATCGGCGCATTCATACCCGTCTGCCACATAGAACCACCTTGCATACCTTGACCTTGCCCCATACCAGAATGCATCTGTCCACCAGGCATACCTCCACGCATACCGCCATCGCGCTGCATCATTCCACCATGTGGCATACGATCAAAACGATCCCCACCGTGACTGCCTATTTTACCGCCGATAAAACCGCCAATCAGACCAGACGCCAAAGTGAGCGCCAAAATGGCCAACCATTTACGACCGCGACAGCGATGTGAGCGCCCACCAGCAGCACAGCACTGGCCTTCTTTAGCTTGAGTTTTTCGCTCTGCTGCAGCAACGCTCACAGCAGAGGATTCGCTTTTAAGTTCAGTGGGTGGTTCGCTCTTAGTTTGAGTGTCTGCCGTAGCTCCGTCTTTGGCAGCATCTGCTACCGCATCTACGACCGAATCAATATTTGCTTTGTTTGGCTTATCCATTTAAGACTCCTTGTTCTTAGTTAATCAATTTACAAATGCGGTTATGAGTAGATCCGGCATTTGACGGTGACACTTTATCCAAGGGGTGTAAATGATTTTTTACTCGGGTGTAAAGTTTTGTAAAGGTGCACTAAAGTATAGCTTCATGCGATGCTTTTGAATCAACATAAAAAAAGCGAAACCCGTCGGTTTCGCTTTTTGATTCACTGATAACGCGTGGTTATCAAGCTGCCATTGCTTTAACACTGGCAGACAAACGGCTTTTATGACGTGCCGCTTTGTTTTTGTGAACGATTTTTTTATCAGCGATCGAATCGATCACAGACATTGCTTGTGAGAAAGCCGCTTGAGCTGCTGCTTTGTCACCGGCCGCTACAGCTTTACGCACGCCTTTTACCGCGGTGCGGTATTTAGAACGCAAAGATGCGTTGTGTGCGTTTTGCTTAACGGCTTGACGAGCGCGTTTGCGCGCTTGTGCTGAGTTTGCCATGTTTAAATCCTTTTATTAAATCCGGTTGAAAATCGATTTTCTATTGCCGATAAGCCCATGCTGCACTCATCGTTTCTTAATGCGTTCCTGAGTTAAAACTCATTTTGCGCAAAATGAGTTTTAAACGCGCCCCGTATACAAAGTACCGCCGGTTTTCGGCAGCAAATCACCGCGAGACACGCAGTAATTTGTTACAAAAAACACAGGGCATTTAAGAAAATAGCTGTACAATATAACACTTTTTTACTGATGGCTCAATGGTTTTCGTCATTTTGCTGAAGTTTCAGGTGCGTTGTGTGGTGCAATCGCGATTTATGCGGATGAAACGCAACGATCTGAACCTAAGCGAATAATTTTAATTGCATTGCCCAATCGACACAATCGCAGCCCATCACTGATTCCTTTTTATTAAAAATCAATATGAATTTCCTTCGGGTTTTGGCTTCGGTCAGCGGCTTTACTTTGTTGTCACGCATCACCGGCTTGGTGCGCGAGATGTTGGTTGCTTCGATTTTCGGTGCGGGCGCGACGACCGATGCGTTTTTCGTGGCCTTTCGCATTCCGAATCTGCTGCGCCGGTTATTCGCCGAAGGCGCATTCTCACAAGCATTCATCCCAGTTCTGGGACAAAGTAAAGCCACGCATGGCGACGATGCGACTAAGATTTTGGTGGATCGTACGGCGACTTTATTGTTCTGGGTGGTAACCCTGATTACCATTTTGGGTATCGTGGGCGTGTCGGGCGTGATGTGGGTCATGGCGGGCACGATGCAGGTCGGCTCAGAGCGCTATGAATACACGCGGGTCATGACGCAAATCATGTTTCCATACATTATTTTCATGTCTCTGATCGCACTCTCGTCGGGGATTTTGAATACGTGGAAGAATTTCTCCACGCCTGCGTTTACACCGGTCTTATTGAATATTGCGATGATCAGCGCGTCGATTTTCCTCGCCCCGCATTTCAATCCGCCGATCTACGCACTGACCGCAGGCGTGATCGCGGGCGGGATTTTGCAGTTGGCGTGGCAAATTCCTGCACTCAAGCGCATTGGCATGCTGCCGAAAATTTCCTTTAATTTTGTGCAAGCGGCACGCGATCCGAATGTGCGCAAAATTCTGAAACTAATGTTGCCGGCGACATTGGCGGTGTCGGTGGCGCAAATCAGCCTGATCATCAACACGAACTGGGCAGCGAGCCTAGGTAACGGTGCGGTGTCGTGGATTTCCTACGCGGATCGTTTGATGGAGTTTCCTACTGGCATGCTGGGCGTGGCGCTGGGTACAATTTTGCTGCCGAGCTTGACCCGCGCGCACAGCTCGAACGATCACGCGGAGTATGAACGCTTGCTGCACTGGGGCTTGCGTTTGACGCTGCTGTTGGCTTTGCCTGCTGCGGTGGGCTTGGGGGTCTTGGCGATTCCATTGACCAGTACTTTGTTCCAGCACGGCCGTTTCACCGCCGTAGACGTACAAAAAACCGCACAGGCTTTGTCCATGTATTCCATTGGTTTGGTTGGTCTGATTTCAGTGAAAATCTTGGCCAGCGCGTATTATGCGAAACAGGACATCGTTACGCCGGTGCTGATCGGGATTGGTGTATTGGTATCGACGCAGTTAATGAACTTGTTGTTTGTGCCTTATTTGCAACACGCCGGTTTGTCGCTGTCGATTGGTTTGGGTGCGTGTTTGAATGCGGCTATTTTGGTATTTTTACTGGGTCGGCGCGGCGTCCTCGGCTCGTGGGGGCCGTGGCTGCGTTTCATTACTCAAGTGATTGTGGCTGTCGTTTTGATGGGCGTAGTGGCGTATTTTGCCAGCCATCAAATTGACTGGCTCTCTCTTTCAGGACACTCCGCCATGCTCAAGCGCGTCGCATGGCTAGCCGGAATTATTGTCCTGAGTGCGGTGAGCTATTTTGCCATACTGTTTGCCATGGGTTTTCGTATGCGCGATTTCCGCTTGGTCAGCCATGCTTAACCGGCGCGAATTGGAATAATGCTTAATATTTTTTTGGATAGTCAGAAGGCAAAAGTGTAAAGATTTGTAAACCTTTGAGAGAACACGCATTCTCCCCATAAAAATCCTTTAAAATGTAGTATTCAACGGGCTTACAGTTTTGATATAAAAACAATGTACTGTGTAATCGGTTCTGATTTTTTCGGCTAATTTTTATGGCATCCAAATATAACTTTTTTGCTTTAAGCAAACGCAAACAATTAGTCGCATTTATTGTCATTGCGCTCGCGTTGTTCATTGGCTTTCGAGTTTATCAATCGTTAACCAAATCCAGCCGCGCCCAAAGCAGCGAAACTAAAGTGATCCAAATAAAGCGCGCAGAAATTACTCAGCTACAAGCCGTATCTTTGGATAAAACTTTACCCATTTCAGGCTCGCTCAATCCACTGGAACAAACCTTGGTCAGCGCCCGCGCCAGCGGTGAAGTTCAAAATGTCTCCGTGCGTGAAGGTGAGTCAGTGGGTAAAGGGCAATTATTGGCTAACTTAGTCGCCACGACCTATCAAGCCCAGTACGATCAAGCGCGCGCCAATGTTACGGCAGCCGAACAGAGCCTAAAACTCGCGCAACAAGATTACAAAAATAACGAAGAACTCTATCGTTCTGGCTTTATCGCCAAAATGGCTTTGCAAAAAATAGAGGTTAATTTACAAAATGCCCGCAGCAATCTAACCAACGCACAACAAACACTGGTCATTGCTCAACGCAACTTATCCGAAACTCGCATATCAGCACCGATTAGCGGTGTGGTTGCCGTGCGTAAAATCAATCCGGGCGAAACGGTTGGCACCGGCTCGGTATTGTTCTCCATCGTCAACGAAAACAATTTGGAAGTCTCCGCGCCGATCTCGGCAGAACAAGTCGGACTAATCAACATTGGTCAAGTTGTACAATTTCACACGCCAGGCGTGACCAATGCCTTCACCGGCACGGTGGAGCGCATCAATCCAGCGGCTCAAGCGGGCTCACGCAGTTTCACCGTGTACGTTCGCGTGAATAACACCGGTGCTTTGCGCGCGGGCATGTATGCACAGGGTGAAATTCTACTCTCCAGCAAACCGGCGGTTTTGAGCGTACCCGCCAGTGCCATTCATGCAAAAAATAGCCGCCAATATGTGTACGTCTTGAACAACGACACCATTGAAGAGCGCGAAGTGACTTTGGGTGAGCGCACCTCCGAAGCAGCCGATGCACCTACCGAGATCACCTCAGGTTTACAAGTTGGGGAATCCGTGGTGCGTTTGGATTTAGGCGAGATCAAGCCCAATCAAAAAGTCGAAGTAGTCGAAAACTCAGGTGAGTCAACCGAAACGGTAGCAAACAAAACCAAGACCGCCGAACCGCAAGGCGTGTTCGCTAAAATCAAAGCGTGGTTCACACGCAAAAACTAAATAACGGAACAGGTCAGCCATGTGGTTCACTCGCGTTAGTATTAAAAATCCCGTTTTCGCCGTGATGGTCGTGCTCGGCCTCGTGGTGCTGGGGATTATGGGCTACAAAAAAATGGCGGTTGATCAGTTCCCTGACGTAGAAATTCCGGTGATCGTGGTGCAAACGACCTACTCAGGCGCTTCACCCGCATCGGTTGAAAACGACATTTCACGCCCGATTGAAGAAGCAATCAACACAGTCGGCGGTATCAAAACCCTAACCTCTCGCTCGTACCAAGGCATTTCCGTGGTCATCGCACAGTTTCAGATGAACACCAATATGGATAACGCCTTACAAGATGTGCGCGCGAAAATTGACCGTGTGCGGCGTGAATTACCGACCAACGCAGACGACCCCATCATTTCGCAAAACGACCCGAACAGCCAACCGATTTTGTCACTCGTCGTATCGGGCAATGAATCGCGCTCGCTACGTGAACTCACCGACATCGCCGAAAACACCATCAAACCGCGCTTACAAACCGCGCGCGGTGTTGGCGAAATCAGCATTTTGGGTGGCGTCAATCCGCAAATGAACATCGTGATGGATCCGAGCAAAATGAATGCGCTCGGCATCGGCATCAACGAAATTGCCACAGCGATCAAAAACGCGAACCAAGAGTTACCCGCCGGTGTGGTGAAAAATCAAGAAAAAGAACTCACTGTTCAGGTCAAAGGTCGTCTGAAAGACGTGCAGGACTTTCGCCGTCTGATCATCGGTACGCGTGGTGGCCAACCCGTGTATCTCGAGCAGGTTGCACAAGTAGAGGATGGCATCGCGGAGAAAAAAAGCGTCGCTATGACCGACGGTCAGCCGACTTTATCCATCACCGTGATTAAATCCAGCGGCACGAACACCTTGGAAGTCGCACAAAATGTACGGGCGCAGATCGCTCAGTTGCAAAAAAGCTTACCCGAAGACATCAAAATTTCCACGCGCCAAGACCAAACCGTCAGCATCCAATCGAGCGTAACTGAAGTGCGCAACACGATTTTCGAGGGCGCGATATTGGCGATTATGATCGTATTTTTATTCCTGCACTCATGGCGCAGCACGGTCATCACCGCCATCACGCTGCCGGTATCCATCATCGGTACGTTTGGCTTCATGTATGTGCTTGGTTACAGCATCAACAACCTCACCTTGATGGCACTCTCGCTCTCGGTCGGGCTGCTAATTGACGATGCGATTGTGGTACGGGAAAACATCGTGCGCCATATGCAGATGGGCAAAGACCATTACAACGCCGCGATTGAAGGCACGCAGGAAATTGGCTTGGCAGTGCTGGCCACCACGCTCAGTATCGTCGCCGTGTTCATGCCGATTGGCTATATGAACGGTACCATCGGGCAATTCTTCCACCAGTTCGGCATTACTGTGGTGATTGCGGTGCTGCTGTCGATGTTTGTCTCATTCACGCTGGATCCAATGCTCTCGTCCAAATGGAATGATCCGGACACTGAGCGTCCGATTGAGCAGCGCAAAGGCGCACGCCTACTCATGTGGTTTGAACGTCACGTCGATGCATTCAGCGATACCTACCAAAAGCTACTGAAACTCGCACTCAAACATCGCTTTTTGACGCTCGCAATTGCCGCCGCAACGTTCATCATCAGTTTGATGATCGTGCCGATCATCGGCTCTGAGTTCGTACCGCAAGGCGACTACTCAGAAATGAATGTGAAATTCAAAACACCGGTGGGTACGTCGCTCGATCAAAGTACTGAAAAAACCCGCCAAGTGCAGGCCGTGCTCAAAGAAAAATTCCCTGAGGTTGATTACAGCTTCGCGCGCATTGGCGGCGGTACAAACGACAATAACGTCGTTAGCCTGTACGTTAAGCTCAAACCCGTGTCACAACGCTCGCGCAAAGTGAATGAACTACAAGGCCCCATGCGTGCCGAGCTATCCAAAGTCGCCGGCATCCGTTTGTCCAAAGTTACGGGGCAAGAAGGCGGCCCCGCAGGAGCGAATAAACGCCTGATTTTCAATATCCAAGGACCCGATTTAAAACGACTGGAAGGCTACAGCACCGAGATTCTCGCAGCGCTTAAATCCGTGCCCGGTTTGACCGATCTCGAGTCCTCGGTCGCCGAGAAAAAGCCCGCACTGGATATCGTGATGGATCATCAAAAAGCGGCCGATCTGGGGGTCAACAGCAGTGCGGTATCGACCGTATTGGCCGGCATGATCACGGGTTACAAAGCAGGCACATGGCGCGCTCCGAATGATCGTGACTATGACATCGAACTGCGTTTGCCAGCTGACCAGCGCACACGCCCAGAAGATGTGGTGAATATGAAAATTACCACGGGCATCAACAGCAGCAGCGGAGAGCCGATTCAGATTCGCGTCGGCGATGTGGCCAATGTGCGTTACGGCGAAACTGCTACCGAGATCGTGCGTGAGAATCTGGTGCGTCAGATTCGCGTTGATGGCAACCCAATGAACCGTAGCGTTGGCGATGTATCCAAGGATATTCAACGCGTGCTCGATCAAATTAAATGGGAACCGGGCTACGGCTATGCAGTCGCCGGTGATGCGCAGGACTCGGCTGAGTCGGCGGGTCATGCGGCAGCGGCATTGGGCTTGGCCGTAATTTTCATTTACATGGTATTGGCGTCTCAATTCAATAGCTTCTTACAACCCGTGGCGATCATGAGTACCTTGCCCTTATCATTGATCGGGGTGTTTTTGGCGCTGCTGATGTTTAACTCCACATTGAATATTTTCTCCATCGTCGGCTTTATTTTGCTCATGGGCTTGGTGACAAAAAATGCGATCCTGTTGATTGACTTTATCAATCAAGCACGCTCACACGGATCGACTCGTACCGAAGCGATTTTGGATGCAGCGCACATTCGTTTACGCCCGATTTTGATGACGACTTTGGCAATGATTTTCGGTATGCTACCGCTGGCATTGGCTCTCGGCGAAGGCGCTGAGCAGCGCGCACCGATGGGGCAAGCGGTCATTGGCGGTACAATTACCTCGACACTATTGACCCTCGTAGTAGTGCCGGTGGTGTATACATTTTTAGATGACGGCGCGACCCGACTCAAAGCATGGTGGGCACTGCGTCATCCGCCGCAGGATTAAACCGTTATTTTTAACTTATCGTTTGAACGCTAACAGTGAGGTTTATGATGAAACGAACCGCTTTATATAATATGGTTGAGCAACAAATCCGTCCATGGGACGTGCATAATTTTGCTTTGTTGG
>CAYZVI010000039.1:0-11816 GCA_964481695.1 uncultured Hydromonas sp.
TTCATTACAGTATTTTCTCCGAAAATACTGTAAACAACGCGTTAATTTTTTACAGCTAATCCATAAAAATCTGCTATCAATAAAAAAGGATTCAAAAACCAAAAGGCGTACCGAAGTACGCCTTTTAAACGATCAATGACTGGTTATCTTTTGAAAGTCAATTACAGTCCTGCAAACAAAGTAATTAAAGTAGCCAAAATAACCAAAGCATACAATGCATAACGAACCGTAATGTTCACATGGATGTGGAAATCATGCAGCACATAGTAAAAACGATGTGCGGTATGCCACAACATCAGGAATAAAACACCCACGATGATGATGTAGAAAAACGCATTGTGAAATACAGGAGAAACGGTATCATAGAACGTAGCCGGATTTCCCACTGCTTCAAGTGGTAACAACAAGCTCAAAATCACCACTAAAGTAGGCAACACCAGTGCGGCGATCATACCACCCGCTGCAAACAGGCTCCAGTAGACGGATTTCATATTTTTAGGTTTGCTCATGGTATCCTCCTTATGCACACGCGATCGTAATGA
The DNA here is from genome assembly GCA_964481695.1 of uncultured Hydromonas sp. Taxonomy (GTDB): domain Bacteria; phylum Pseudomonadota; class Gammaproteobacteria; order Burkholderiales; family Burkholderiaceae; genus CTSOIL-112. The sequence goes on from CAYZVI010000039.1 coordinate 543, forward strand.
TGAGCAAAATCAAGGCCAATACACCGAATACAGCCCAGTGTGCGCCCAAGATGGTTTTTTCAGGAATAAATTTATCGCCCTGCTGCACTTTCATCACTTTGGGTGTGGTTTCAAACCATGTATAGGTATTGAATAATGCTGCTACAAAAGCAATAACGGTGAATAGAATCATCAAAGGACTTTTTTGCATTTCAATCCATGACAACCATTTGAGCTGCGAAGTAGCCAGAGCGGCAACACCAGACATTAAATTCAGAACGTAGAATGCCATCGGAATGCAGGTCACTTCACGCAGCATATAGCGTTGGTAAAACGGCTTGGCCATGAACCAATTGGAGGCCTGTGTGGTGTGATAAGGTTTTCTCATGGTTTACTCCTTGCCTGAAATCAGACCTTTGAGCCAATACTGGCTGGACTGTGCTTTGGCTTGCTGAATCGCACCGGCCGGATCGACGTTTTTCGGACAGACTTCGGAACAGTAGCCCACGAAGGTACACGGCCAAATGCCATTATCCAGATTCATCACGTCGAAGCGTTGTTCAGCGCCTTCGTCACGCGTATCGTAGTTGTAGCGCATCGCCAGTGCATTCGCGGCCGGGCCTAAAAATTCGGCATTCACGGCCACTTGCGGACATGCTTGGTAACACAGCATACAGTTGATACACATGGTGTATTGCTTGAACTTAGCCAGCTCTTTCGGTGTTTGCGTATGAGATTTGAGCGTCACATTGGTGAACTCAGTTTGCGGTTTTTCCTTGATGATGTACGGTTTGACCGCATTGAGTTTTTCGATAAACGGCTCGATATCCACCACCAAGTCTTTTTCCACGGGGAATTGATCCAGCGGCGTGACGGTGATTTTCGCGCAGTCGGCGTATTCACGCACAAAGGTTGAGCAGGCCAATTTCGGCACACCATTGATCACCATACCGCAGGAACCGCACACTTCCATACGGCATGACCAACGGTAGGCCAGATCGGCAGCTTGATCATCTTTGATCGAAGCCAATGCGTCCAAAATGGACATGTCTTGCGTCCACTCGATTTCAAAGCTTTGCATCCACGGTTTGTCATCCACATCAGGACGGTAGCGGGATACTTCCATAATGATTTTTTTCGCACTCATTTATTTACCCTCCGCTGCTGCGCCATACGCCCGTACAGCCGGTTGTGATTTGGTGATGGTCACGGAACTGTAGTCGATGGCCGGTGCCGCATCGCCTTGATAGAAGGCCAAGCTGTGTTTCAAGAAATTCACGTCATCGCGTTCTGGAGCATCCAGACGTTGATGCGAGCCGCGAGACTCTTTACGATGGTAGGCTGAATGCGCCATCGCTTCGGCCACGTCCAACAGATAACCCAATTCAATCGTGGTCAACCAGTCGGTGTTGAAGTTGGTCGAATGGTCGGTGACACGGACATTTTTGTAGCGTTGTTTCAATTGTGCAATGTGATCGATGGCTTTTTTGGTGGTTTCTTCGGAACGGAAAATCCCCACGCCCTCTTCCATCATTGCGCCCAATTCCTTGCGAATTTGCGCCGGTGATTCGGTACCGTCGGTTTTATTGAGTAAAGCAAGGAATGGCGCGTAGGCTTCTTCAGCCAATTGGTTTACTTGTTCTTGGCTTAGACGATGCGCGCGCGTTTTGGCAAACTGCGCGGCTTCTTCACCTGCAACTTTACCAAACACGGTCAATTCAGCCAATGAGTTTGAGCCGAGACGATTCGCGCCGTGTAGACCAACCGATGAGCATTCGCCCACGGCGTACAGACCGGCCATGCGTGTGGCGCAGCGACCGTTGGTTTCGATACCGCCCATGGTGTAGTGCGCGGTCGGACGAACCGGAATCGGTTCTTTGACCGGATCAACGCCGACGAATTTTTCAGCCAATTCGCAAATGAACGGCAGACGTTCGTGCAGGTATTTTTCACCCAAGTGACGCAGGTCGAGATAAACCACATCGCCACGAGGCGTTGGCACGGTACGGCCTTTTTGTTGTTCGTGCCAGAAGGCTTGCGACAGACGATCACGTGGGCCCAATTCCATGTATTTATTTTTCGCTTCACCGATTGGGGTTTCAGGGCCGAGACCGTAGTCTTGCAGGTAGCGATAGCCATCTTTGTTGGTCAAAATACCGCCTTCACCGCGACAACCTTCGGTCATCAAAATGCCAGAGCCTGGCAAGCCAGTTGGGTGATATTGCACGAATTCCATATCGCGCAGCGGTACGCCATGACGGTAAGCCAGCGCCATGCCGTCGCCGGTCACGATACCGCCGTTGGTATTGTACAGATACACACGACCAGCACCACCGGTAGCAATGATCACGCTTTTTGCTTGAACCGCAATGGTTTCGCCGGTTTGTACATCCAAGCACAATACGCCGTGTAATTCACCATTCTGAACCAGCAAATCCATAGCGAAGTGCTCGTCTAAACGATGAATGCTCGGATACTGTAAAGAGGTTTGGAATAAGGTATGCAGAATGTGAAAGCCCGTTTTATCCGCGGCAAACCAAGTGCGCGGCACTTTCATCCCACCAAAACGACGAACGTTCGGCTGGCCTTCAGGAGTACGTGACCACGGGCAACCCCAGTTTTCTAACTGGATCATTTCCTGTGTGGCATGGCTGACGAAATAGTCGACTACGTCTTGCTCGCACAGCCAGTCACCGCCCGAAACGGTATCATGAAAGTGATATTCCAAAGAATCGTCGTCACGAATCACGCCTGCTGAGCCGCCTTCGGCTGCAACGGTATGACTACGCATGGGATAAACTTTGGAGATGAGGGTGATTTTGGTGTCAGGCTGTGTGCGTGCGACTTCGATGGCTGCGCGTAAACCTGCCCCACCCGCGCCGACGATTGCAACATCGGTCTGTAGAATCTGCATGATAACCTCTCTTTTTTATAGATTCAGAAGGTGCTCACGACGCTCACATTGGACAGTGGAGAAACCGGTTTACTCAGTACCCCTACGCATCTTTGACTGAGCATCACGAGGCAAGCGAAATTATACACCCGTTAGATTACAAAACTATATCAGTTGTGATAATCGAAACTTATTCATATATTTATGAAATACCGCCGAATTATTTAATGACTGAGCGCAATTTACAAAAAAATGGTCGGTGATTCTTCCAAACCAACCGACCCGAATTTACAACCAGAGGAGAGAGTTTTGTAAACGTTTACTTGATTTGTTTTTGCAGCGCTTTTTCAACTGCGGAATCAAACGCATCTGATTTGTTTGTTTTTTCACCTTGTTCACGCAAATATTGCTCACGCTTTTTCGAAAGATCGGTAATTTCTTGACGAATTTTTGCGCGTTCCTCGATTTTTTGCTGAATGTACACTTGGCGTTCAGCTTGTGTCATTTTCTGCATTTCAGGCGGAAGCTCATCTGTTTTGACTTTATTCAGATCTATCGCTTTATTTTCAACGGCTTGCACCAGATCGCTGGAGTGATATGCCGCTTCAATGTTGATTGATTTATTGATAGCTCGATCAGCACGCGCACTGGTCGGAGCCGCTGCCAGTGAAGTTGTGTACCCTGCTACTTCGCTGACTACCTTATCGCGTCCTGAGCCATAATAAACACCACGACGAGACATATCATCACCCAATTCGGCCAAGCGTGTATCGTACGGCGTGCTCACCGTTTGTACGCCACCATTTTGAGCAATGGCGAAATATTCACCGCCACCTTTGTGCGCCACCTCACGCCAAATCGGTGTCGTTGATTGGATGTTACCCACCTGAATAGCGTTGACAATAACACCACGATCTTTTGCTTCAGACGCAGTTTTTTGTACGCTCGGATACTGTTTATAGTCGTCATGCGGTGGCGCATCGCCTACGAGGAATAACACTTGTGATAACCGCCCGATGCCGTTGGTTGAACCATACGCATCATTTTGATTGGAACGCGCACTCCACCCCGTCGCGTTCAATGCGTCACTCATGGCCAAACGTACATGCTCCGGTTCGTCGCCGCCACCCTCTGCTTGGAAATTCATCAGTTTGCTGTACACCGCGTCTAAATCAGAAGACAGCGGCGTAATGCGTGTGACGTAGTTATCCCCAACGTCACGATACGCGACCAAACCCACACGTACCAAAATCTTTTGATTGGATGCTTTTTGACGCTGAGTTACCTCGTTGATAATGCGCCATACTTTTTGCTTCGCGCCCTCAATCAACCCGCCCATCGAACCGGTTGTATCAATGGCGAATACCAGCTCAATCGTACGATCGTAGTTTTGATCAGGAATGAATGGTGGCAACTGTGGGTAATTGGGCTTTTGCTCCTTGAGCGCACCACGCACGATGTCTTGGATATCTGAGTCATTGCTCGATACTTCCGTACTGGGTGGTGTCCAAATCGGACGAAGCCCCGCATTTAAACTCATTTTCATAGGTATTTCAGGGACTGCTTTGACAGCAGCTACGGACGAATGCGCAACTCCCAAACCCAATACTCCGATAATCGTGGAGATGACCAAACGGCGCGGTATGAAAAATTTTGACATATCAATATTCTCTGTATGGTAGTTATATCCAATGATGCACATACGTCTAACGCCTCATCTTTTTGAATGGTTGACGCTAATTAACAAACAAAAAACGAGACAAAATTTTCGTCTCGTTTTTTGAATATTTCTGAGAATAACTTACTCAATTTCCCGAATCCGTGCCAATGCCTGATCAATTCGCTCCACGGCAATGATATTCAAGCCACTGATTTTTTGTTTTGGCGCATTCGCTTTGGGAATCAGCGCATGGGTAAAGCCCAGCTTCGCAGCCTCTTTCAATCGCTCCTGTCCACGGGGTGCGGGACGCACCTCACCGGCCAAGCCGATTTCACCGAATACGACCAAGCCTTTAGGCAACGGCTTATTGCGTAATGAAGATACGATGGCGAGTAATACCGCCAAATCCGCCGCCGGCTCAGTGATTTTCACACCACCAACGGCATTGATAAATACATCTTGGTCAAAGCACGCCACGCCGGCATGGCGGTGCAGTACCGCGAGCAGCATCGCCAAGCGGTTTTGTTCCAGCCCGACCGACAATCTCCGCGCAGTGGGTGCATGTGATGCATCCACTAAAGCTTGCACCTCAACCAGCAGCGGCCGCGTGCCCTCCTGCGTCACCATCACGCACGAGCCAGCAACATCATTCTTGTGCTGAGACAGGAAAATCGCCGACGGGTTGGTCACGCCCTTCAAGCCCTTTTCGGTCATGGCGAATACGCCCAGCTCGTTGACCGCGCCAAAGCGATTTTTAAATGCGCGAATCAGACGGAACGAGGACTGTGTATCGCCCTCAAAATACAGTACGGTATCGACGATGTGCTCCAGCACGCGCGGCCCTGCGAGACTACCCTCTTTGGTTACATGGCCGACCATGATCAATGTCACACCCGTCGCCTTTGCCACGCGCGTGAGCTGCGCTGCACATTCGCGCACCTGCGCCACCGAGCCGGGCGCAGAGGATAATTCACCTGAATAGATGGTTTGGATGGAGTCAATGACGGCGACATCTGGTTTGAGCTGCATTAAGGTATTGATAATGCTGTCCAAATTGATTTCCGCTTGGAACTGCATCGGCGCATCGGCCAAATCGAGTCGTTGCGCGCGTAAAGCCACCTGTGCGCCCGACTCTTCACCGCTAATGTACAGCACTTGCCGTGTTTCGGACAGGCTGGCGAGCGATTGCAGCAGCAAAGTCGATTTACCAATACCGGGATCACCACCGATCAGAATCACGCCTCCGGGTACCAAACCGCCGCCCAGCACACGATCAAATTCAGATACGCCGCTGGAAAATCGAGGTACGTCCTGCGCCTGAATCTGCTTGAGCGCCTGTACAGGTGATGCCGGTGCGAGCGCGGAGAAGCGATTTTGGCTCGGCTTTTCTGCTGCGGTTTCGATCAGGGTATTCCACGCCTGACAGCTGGGGCACTGTCCCGACCATTTGGCCGAAACACCGCCACATTCGGAGCACACATATTGGTTTTTTGACGCTTTTGCCATGAAAATCATCATCCTAAAATAATTGGCTGTGATTATAGCAACACGATGCTGCCATTCTCAATTTTTATCTAAAATTGATCAAGGTTTAACGCATAGAATCCGCTTGAGACCGCGCAAAAACAATGCTTTGTTATATAATGCGACAATTGTTTAAAAATTTTGCATTTTGATCAATCGTAAGGAATACGTATGAGTACCACTACCGACGCACCCGTCATTGAAGTCTCTGCAAGCGAACTGCCTGTACATTGCCCGAATCCATCTATGGAACAATGGAACAGCCATCCGCGTGTATTTATCAAGCTGCTGCACGGCGAAGGCAAATGCCCATATTGTGGCACCGTGTATCGTTTAAAAGCCGGCGAAAAAGTCGCGCACCATTGATTGCCTCAGATAATGGTTAAACGTAAACCGTCCAAATCGGTATTGGCGATGTATGCCAATGCATCAGAATTGGAAAAAGCTTTTTATGCCGCTCTGGCTCAAGGCGATGTAGATGGCATGATGTCGCTGTGGCGTGACGATGATGCATCCATCTGCATTTTGCCCAACTTTCCCTATGCCCAAGGCTATTTGGCATTGGCCGATATTTGGCGAACGTTGTTTGAGATCGGACAGTTCAAACCGCAGGTATTGGCGAATCATGGCCTCGACAATACCCAAACCGCCGTACATAACCAGCTACTGCACATCGAGTTGACCTTAAATTCAGGTGATGTCGTCCAACATTTTAATCTGCACAGCACACTGGTTTTTACTAAAAACGCCGATGGCTGGCGCGTTGCGTTGTTTCACGCCAGCGTGGCACTGGACAACAACAAATTAGCAGATGAAATGCCGAAACTTTTACATTAAGTTTCACTTGAAATATATAACTTAATTAATTGAATTTAAATGATTTAAAATGGAATTTTTATGAGCAAGCGCATTGATTTTTACTTTGATTTTACCTCACCGTACGGTTACTTTGCCAGTACGGTGATTAACGAATTGGCAAACAAATACAGCCATCAGGTTGACTGGCATCCGTATGTAGGGGAAGAGTTCAAGCCTTCTAACAGCGGTACTGGATTGTCACAAATTCCCGCCAAGCTCAAATACCAAAAACGCGACATCATTCGCACCGCACAATTTGAAAACATCCCGTATAAAGAACCGAGTGTGGTTACATTAGATGCTCGTTACGCCGCGCGTGCTATACTCTGGGTTGAGTCCACTTATGGTGAAGCTCGCGGGATTGAGTTCGCTCAAGCGATTTTGCGAGCTTACCACGTTGAGGACAAAAACATCAGCGACACCCAAACCATCACCACCATTGCACAAACCATCGGGCTAAATCCAGAAGACGTACTCGTAGGTATTAGCAACGCCAGCACGCGCGAGCAATTCCGTGCTGAAGTCGATTTGGCGACGGCTAAAGGTGTATTTGGCTCGCCCTTCTTTATTCTGGATGGCGAACCGTTCTGGGGCTTTGACCGCATGGCCCAGCTTGAAGCGGCACTCAAACGAAAAGAAACCAGCGAAAACGCCTAATTTTCAACACCATGCGCCCTGCCGATCGAGCCGAGCTATTTCGCAGATTGCAAAATGCGAATCCGCATCCGACTACAGAGCTGGTCTATACCAGCCCGTTTGAGTTGCTCGTTTCGGTCGTACTCTCGGCTCAGGCCACGGATGTGGGCGTAAATAAAGCCACCGCCCGCCTTTACCCCGTGGCGAATACACCCGCAGCCATACTCGCGCTCGGTGAAGAGGGCTTGATTTCATACATCAACACCATCGGTCTATTTCGCAGTAAAGCCAAACACGTCATCGGACTGTGCCAGCAGCTGCTGGACAAACACAACGGCGAAGTGCCACACGATCGTGAAGCACTCGAAGCCCTACCCGGAGTAGGACGTAAAACCGCTAATGTGATTCTCAATACCATATTCGGTGAGCCGACCATGGCCGTGGACACGCATATTTTCCGTTTATCTAATCGCACCGGCCTTGCACCCGGAAAAAACGTATTAGAAGTTGAGAAAAAGCTGCTGAAAAATATTCCCAAAGAATATTTGGTTGATGCACATCACTGGCTGATTTTGCACGGACGTTACGTCTGCCAAGCACGCAAACCCAAATGCAGTGAATGTATCATTGAGAATCTATGCGATTTTAAAGAAAAATACCTGCCTGAATACCTCAAACCTGAGCCCAAAACAACGGTTAAAAAAGCGCCTTTACGCAACAAACGTACTGTCACACGAGCGAAATCGCCATGAGCAATCTACTTTCCATCCTACTGGTCGGACTGGGCGGCGCATTCGGCTCCATAACTCGCTACCTCGTGGGTAACGCAACCATGCGCTGGGCTGAACCGCACAATGCGGTTGGATTTCCTTGGGGAACGCTACTGGTGAATATCCTCGGCTGCGCTGCCATTGGCATGCTGGCCGTGTTGATTGAGCGTCTAACTTCGCTCAATACCGAACTGCGTTTACTACTGATTACCGGCTTTCTCGGCGGTTTTACCACCTTCTCCAGCTTTGGTTTAGATACTTGGTATCTCATGCGTAAAGGCGAATGGCTGTACGCCACCGCCTACGTCAGCGCGAGTGTGGGCTTTGGGATTTTGGCTGTGGCGTTGATGTATGCGTGGATAGGAAAATCGGCCTAATTTTCAAGCATATCCCGTTTGTAATGCTCGCGCCCAATCTTCACGACCTCGTTGTTTGGCCAATTGCACCATGGATTCGAAATTATACGCCACGCTATAAAAGCTCCCACTCCATTGCCCTTGATGCAGCTCCAATATGGCATAGCGTGCATCGGGCGAGCCCATTTCCATGCGGTAATAATGTGGATGATTATCATCATATGCTTGTAAACCAACGCTTCCGGGATTGAATATAATTTGTTCGTTGGTATGCCCTGCATGGCGTTTGACCATTCTTGGTGTATGGCTGTGACCACAAACAATAATCGGTGCCATTTCACCAGCAATGCGCTCATTGATCTCATCGGGGCGTGCAATGTGCATAACATTGCCTTCGACCGTCTCAAGAAAGTATTCAATATCCTTTCGGGGTGTGCCATGACAAATCAAGATTTCATTGGTCAGCTGGTGACGATGCGTGAGTGACCGTATCCAATCAAGCTCCACTTGAGTCAATTGTTCATACGCATAGGCATCTGATAGACCTCTGGGTGAGCCGTCCTCAGTGAGTATTTGCCGCTCGTGGTTACCCGCGAGGCTATACCAACCCTCAGCCATCAGAAATTGTGCTGTTTCACGCGGTAACAATGGTCCGGATAAACTATCGCCAAGATTGACAATTTGATCTACGCCACGACGCAGGATGTCTTTCTTGACCGCTTCCAACGCAGGTAAATTACCGTGTATGTCTGATATAAATGCGATTTTCATGTGTCCCCCGATGTGTGCATGATACACATGACGGTAGAGGGTTGGCAAATCCACATCAATTGTGAATAAATAGAGTAGAATCATCTAAAAATCTTAAAACAATCCTGCAAGGAGAAAATATGCGCATTACCGATTTCGCTACGCAACGCCGCACCACTAAAGCGTTTGACCCCAGCCGCAAGCTCTCTGAGGCGCAGATCGCCGAGGTGCAGACATTATTACAATACGCACCCTCTTCGACCAACTCGCAGCCGTGGCATTTCGTCATCGCCAGCAGTGACGAGGGGAAAAAGCGCATTGCGAAATCCACCGATGCAGGTCACACCTACAACTCACCAAAAATTACCGATGCTTCGCACGTGATTGTGATGTGTACGAAAACCGTGATGGATGACGTGCATTTACAAATTTTGCTGGAACAGGAGACCAAAGATGGCCGCTTTGCCAATGAACAGTTTCGCCAAGGCCAGCATTCAGGTCGAAGCTTTTACGCGAATATGCATCGGTTTGAGCTAAAAGATGCGCAACATTGGATGGAAAAACAAACCTATATTGCTTTAGGCTATCTGCTGCTCGGAGCAAGTACTATGGGCATAGATGCTTGTCCGATTGAAGGTTTCAACCCAACGGTATTGAATGAAGAACTGGGCTTGCGCGAAAAAGGCTATAATGCCTCAGTTATCGTTTCACTGGGTTACCATGCTGCGGATGACATCAATCAGACATTACCGAAGTCACGTTTACCACAAGATTTTTTATTCTCAGAAATTTGATGGGGTGCAGCTAAAATGTTAAAAAGGTCGGGCTTTGCCTGACCTTTTTAATCCGCTCACTATTAATATTAGGGGGGAAAATGAATATTCTCATTACCGGCTCTGCACAAGGCATCGGTGCCGCGACTGCCCGCTTGTGTGTTCAAACAGGCCATCGTGTCGGGATTTTTGATATTGATGCGGCAAGAGCAAAGGCGCTGGCGGATGAATTAGGTGAGCATGCGATTTCTGGCAAACTCGATGTTAGTTTAGCTGACGATTGGGATGTGGCATTGCGCGAATTCACCGAACATTTCGGGCAACTGGATGTATTGATTAACAACGCCGGATTGCTGTGCTCGGGCAAATTTGAGCAAATTGAGCTACAGCGTCACCTCACTCAATTGAGTGTAAACGTCAACGGCGTACTACTGGGCTACTATAAAGCGCGCCCTTACCTGAAACCACACGCCAATGCCAAAATAATCAATCTATCCTCCGCTGCGGCAATTCACGGTCAGCCAGATTTAGCGAGCTACGCCGCGAGTAAATTTTTTGCGCGTGGATTGACCGAGGGGTTGGATGCAGAGTGGGCAAAAGATGGTATTCGCGTGATCGATATGATGCCTCTCTATACCAATACAGGCATGGTCGTGGATATGCAGGCTGGCAGCATAGATCAAATGGGCGTGCGCTTACAGCCACAAGATGTCGCACAGGCGATTCTCAAGGTCATTGAAAAACCGAATGAGCGCTGGCAAAACACCCATCGACCAGTCGGACTACAAGCAACCATTCTGCACCGAATCGCCGGATTTGCTCCGGAATGACTCAATCGACAAATTCACATTCGAATGAACAAGTAATCGGTGCGTGTAGACTCTCGCAAAAAAGTTAATTACATTTTGTTGCTGTTGTCTCTACGGAAAAGTGCCCACTCTTCGATTACGGTACCATTGGGCAAATCACATACGCCATATTCACTTCCATCTGCTGCTCGTTTGATTTCGAGCTTGCCACCTGGGGACGTCTCAGAAAACGGAAAATAAAGCACGTTAAGCCCATTGCAGACTCT
>CAYZVI010000040.1:0-11660 GCA_964481695.1 uncultured Hydromonas sp.
TGCATTCATGGCGCGTATTGTAGGACGCGTTTGTGTCGCTTTTGTGTGGGGTTTAATCGGGTAACACTTTATGTGGATTCATTAGGTTATGCGGATCAAGCGTATGCTTGAGCGCGCGCATGAGGCGCAATTCTACCGGTGTTTTGATGTCGAACATGCGTGCTTTTTTCAGTAGGCCGATGCCATGCTCGGCGGAGATGCTGCCGTGATGCTGCGCAACTTGCTCGTAGACAATAGCGTTAATGGCCTCTTCGTGCGCCATTAGCGCGTCGGTGTCGGCAAAGGCTGTGCCCGCGCTGACGTTGAAATGCACATTGCCATCGCCCATGTGGCCGAATACCACTGGCTGTATGCCGGCAAAGGCGGCTTCGAGTGCGGCTTCGGTGTCGCGAATGAATGAGGCGATCGCCGAGAGCGGTACGCTGACATCGTGTTTGACGTTTTTGCCCACGGTTTTTTGTGCGGCGGAAATCTGCTCACGCAGTTGCCACAGGTGCTCCGCCTGCGCGAGGCTGTCGGCGACGATGGCTTGCTCAATGATATCTTGTTCCAGCAGTTCATTGAGCGGTTCGAGTAAGTGTTGTGCGTCAGTGTCGGTGGAAAAGTGTGAAATTTCGATCAACGCTGCGTATAACTGTGGCGCGTATGCCCACGGATGGGGGCAATTCAGATGCGCGCAGGCCAGTTGCAGTGCGTAAGGTGAAATCAGTTCAAATGCAGTCAGATGCGCGTCAAACCGCTGGCGCAGCTGGCTAAACGAGTGCATGAGCTGCGTCAAATTGCTCGCGCCGATGAGGGCGACGGTACGCCCTGTGGGCTGCGGATAGAGTTTGAGCACAGCGGCGGTGATGATGCCGAGTGTGCCTTCGGCGCCGATAAACAGTTGCTTCAAATCGTAGCCTGTATTGTTTTTGCGCAGGGTGTTGAGCGTTGAGAGCGTTTCTCCATCGGCCAATACCACTTCCAGCCCGAGGCACAGGTCGCGCATAGTGCCGTAGCGCAGTACCTGCGTGCCGCCTGCGTTGGTTGCGAGATTGCCGCCGATGGTGGCGGACAGCTCGGAGGCGAGGCTGAGAGGAAATAGCAGTTTGTGTTCGGCAGCGAGCTGTTGGACTTGCGCCAGTGTCACGCCGGATTGCACGGTGAGGGTTTGATTCTGTGGGTCAATTGCCAGCACTCGATTCAGGCGCGTGAGATTGAGGATGATGCTGGGCGTGTGTTCGACCACGGCGCAGCCGCCGACCAGTCCGGTGTTGCCGCCTTGGGCAATCAGGGCGACTTTAGGTGAATGCTGGGCACAGAGTTGGACAATTTGGCTGATGTGTTCAACGGTTCTAGGCAATACCACCGCCAGCGGTGCGCGGTGGTAGCGATTGCGCTCGTCGGTGTGAAAAGCTTGTGCCGCGTCGCCCGTGCGCATCTGGTTTTCACCGACGAGGCGGCGCAGTTGACCGAGAAAATCGGTGAAATCAGGCTGATTCATGATTGTTGCTGGATGATTCGGTTTGTGCGCATTTTATTTGTGCGCATCTTGCTCGCGCGCGGCCTTGGCGTATGAGGTTGAACAGCAGCCATAGGTTGAGGGCGACGAAGGTGCTACGAATCAGCCACATTACCTGATAAAAGCGTGCCGATTCGCTGCCATCGGCTGCGTACATAAACGACATGCCGGTTAGGCATAGCAGTGTGGCGTATAGATACATCATGAGCTGCGATTTGCCGCTCGGACGCGGTTTGCGTTCTTTCGGTGAGGCGTTGGCAAAAGTGGCGAGAGGTGCTGTTGGGCGAGTTTTGCGCGCGTAACGTATGGCTTGCACAAAAATCACCAGCGACAGTGCGATTTCAACCCATGCAAAGATGCGGCTGGTCGGGTTGATGTCGGAAAAAGCGCGTACCCAGCCTTCGGTCGAGTACAGTAATACCAGTAAGCTCAATATTTGAAAGGCGCGACGTTCAGCGCGAAACAGTCGCGGAATCAGCGGTAGCAGGGGTATGGCTTTAAGCGTTAGCCAAGGAAAGCCATCCGTTAACGGTTTGACCGGTGCGCCGATACTTTCCCACAATAGACATAGGATGGCCAAAAGTGTGACAGTCACAGCTGTCGATTTGGCTGAGGAAGAGAGGTTTTGAGATGATAGGGTTGAGCTCATGTATGCTATCGAGTAATCCGTCTATTAATTTGGGTGCTATTATAGCGTCGATAAAGGTATTGAGCGGTAGATATGGAGGCTTGATTGAGTAGCGATGTATACGAGCAAATCTGGAGTTCTGAATATCTTTTTTGCTGATCACCATTTAGAATAGCGATGTTTTTCGTCAAGCGCCGCTTCAATAAAGAGTTTCATACCCATAGATATCGATAACACACGAAACAACCTAGCAATATAATATCCGTCATGATTCAAGAATTATTAAATCGTTTTTTAGCGCAAGGCAAGATTCTGAAAGAGGTTATTGTCTTCCTCTGGCGCCGCATGGGCGCGTTGCGTCTACCTCAGGTGGCCGGTAGTCTGAGTTATACCACGGTATTGTCCTTGGTGCCTTTGCTGGTAATTGTGTTGTCTATTTTGACGATACTGCCGCAGTTTCAAGGTTTCCAAAAAGAGATTCAAAATTTCATGACTGAAAATCTCATGCCGGCGCGCATGAGTAAAGTCGTGATGCAGCAGATTACCACGTTCACCGAGCGCAGCTCACGACTGTCCTTGGTAGGTGGTGTTTTCTTGATTTTTTCCTCGCTCTCGACCATGTCGATCGTTGACCGTGCGTTTGACGATATTTGGCAGATTAAAAAACGTCCGTCGTTTCGCCGCAACGTGGCGATTTATTGGGCGGTGCTAACGCTCGGTCCGTTTGTGTTCAGTGGTGCGCTGTTGCTAATCAATTATCTGATGCACAGCTTGAATTTTAATAATATTCCGGTGCTCGGGCCATTGTTGAGCTGGCTGCTGCCATTCGTATTGTCGATGTTTGCTTTTGCCGCTTTGTATGTGTTTGTGCCGAACCGCAAAGTGCTGTGGAAAGATGCGCTGGTCGGCGGTTTTGTTGCGGCGGTTATTTTCTTGCTGCTGTCTAAATCATTCTCTGCTGTATTCAAGGCTTTTTCTGGTTATGCTATTTTATATGGTGCATTTAGTATTATTCCGGCGTTTTTCCTGTGGTTATATGTGTTGTGGTGGGGGATTTTATTCGGTGCCGGTATTACGGCTAATCTACCCATTTTGAAATTCGAGCGTTGGCGTAGAGAGGAAAAGCCCGGCGGGCGTTTACCTGAGGCATTGATGGTGCTGTATTTGTTGTATCAGACACAAAAATCCCCAACCCACATCATGAATTGGGATGCCTTACAACAGCAAATTAAGCTCAATAGTGAGGAGTTGGCTTTCATCATGGAGCGCCTGCAGGAGCTCGGATGGGTGGGTAAAGTACAACGCGTTGATGGTGGATTTGGTTGGGCTTTAATTGCTGATAGTGAGCAGATCACGCTCGCGGATGTGTATGATGCTTTTGTTTTTGATACCCCATATTTTGCGAATATGGCAGAGCGACAAAACTTGCCTTGGGCATCTTATCTGACCGAGTTACAAAATACGCCAGCGCATGAAGTGAATTTGCATCAATTATTTGAGCCTAAATAGTAGCCAATACGCCCAGTTATGGTTACAATGAACCTAATTATTTTTGGAGAAGCGCATGAGAGTTGCTGAAATTCTGAACATTAAAGGCAATATTTTATATACCACCTCACCCAATCAATATTTACGCGATGCCATTGCGAAAATGGTCGAAGAAGATATTGGTTCTCTGGTCGTTTTGGAAAAAGGAAAGTTGGTCGGCATGCTGACTTTCCGTGAGATTCTCACGGCGATTCATCGTAATGGCGGTAAAGTGGCTGACCAGACGGTTGAGGATGCTTATGCACGTAATCCTTTGGTTCTGACGCCCGAGCTGGATGTTTACGAGATGCGCCAAAAAATGCTCGATTCTCATACGCGCTATGTTCCGGTAATGGAAGGGGATGTGCTTATGGGTGTTTTATCATTATTTGATGTGGCAAAAAGTATGATTCAAGCACAGAAATTAGAAAATCAGCTGCTCAAAGCGTATATTCGTGATTGGCCTGAAGATCCAGAAAAATCGGATGCGGACGAATAATTTGAGTAGTTAAGTTTAGAGGCTTAGAGCTAAAGCGGGCAGATAATTATTTGCCCGCTTTTTGTTTATTATCAATCATCTGGATGTGAGTGATGTCACTGAGCACTTTTTCATTATTGACCACACGTCGGTTTTTACCATTTTTCTTGACCCAGCTTGCTGGCGCATTCAACGACAATTTATTTAAAACCGGCTTGACGTTGCTGACCTCCTTTTATGCTGTGCAATACGGTGGGTTGGCTCCTGCGTTGGCAAGTAATTTGATCGCAGGATTATTCATCCTACCTTTTCTGTTGCTGTCGGCGACCTCCGGGCAGTTAGCTGATAAGTACGATAAAGCTGCCATCATGCGTTGGGTTAAGTTGTTTGAGCTGCTGATTGTGTTATTGGCCGCTTTTGGCCTACTGGCTCATCATGCGTCGGTTCTTTATGCATGCATTTTATTACTGGGTGTTCATTCAGCGATTTTTGGTCCGGCCAAATACGCTTTTTTACCGCAAGTTTTAGGTATGCGAGAGGTGGTCGCGGGCAATGGTTTGGTAAGTACCGCGACGTTTGTAGCGATTCTGGCGGGCTCCATTATTGCTGGTGAGTTGGTGCATCGGGGTGAGGTGGGCGTCCAAATGCTCAGTGCATTGATTATCGTGATTGCGCTGATGGGTGTGCTATTTAGTCGATGGATTCCGAGCGCGCCTGCGGTACAGGCGGTGACAATGAATTGGAATCCTCTGTCTGAAATTCGTCGTAATTTACGCATTGCACGTGAAGATTTGGACGTTTTTCATGCAATGATTGGGATCTCATGGTTGTGGTTCTTTGGCGTGACCTTTTTGACACATTTTGCACCGCTGGCTAAGGATATTTTGGGTGTGAATGAGCGTGGCGTAACGGTGATGTTGGCCACATTTTCCATCGGAATTGCGTTGGGCTCCATGCTGTGTGCTCGACTTTCCCGTAGTCAGTTGGAAATCGGTTTGGTGCCTTTGGGGGCAATGGGTGTGAGTGTTTTTGGCATTGACTCGTTTTTTGCGGTTTTGAGTTTAAGTCAACATGCATCATCCAGACTGATGGATTTACATGAATTTTTGGCACATGGCATGAGCTGGCGCTTGCTGGTTGACTTATTGCTTATGTCGATGTTTTCAGGTTTTTTTAGCGTGCCTTTGTATGCAATGGTTCAGACCTATGCTGCGCCATCTCACCGAGCGCGGATCGTCGCGGCGAATAATTTTTTAAATGCGTTGTTTATGGTGGCTGCGTCGGTGTTGGCCATGGTTTTAACCATGCTTGGCATGAATGTGGCGCAGATTCTGTTGATCGTCACTTTACTGAATATTTTGGTTGCTGTTTATATTTTTCGTTTGGTTCCTGCGTTTTTATGGCGTTTTTTTGCTTGGGTGTTAACTTCGGTTATGTATCGTGTGGGTTATGTGCATCGTGAGCGAATTCCAGCCAAAGGTGCTGCACTGATCGTCGCCAATCATGTATCGTTCGTCGACGCGTTTTTCCTGATGGCGGCCAGCCCGCGTCCGATTCGCTTTGTGATGGATGCGAGTATTTTTAAAATCCCTGTGTTGTCCAGTTTGTTTCGCTCGCTCAAGGCGATTCCGATTGCCAGTGCCAAGGACGATGAGTTTGTACTGGAAGAGGCTTTCATTCAGATGCAAAAGGAGCTGGAAGATGGTCAATTGGTGTGTGTTTTCCCCGAAGGACGACTGACAGCCAATGGTGAAATGTCGCCATTTCGCGCGGGTATTAGTAAAATTTTGGCGTTACATGCGGCGCCGGTGGTGCCGATTGCTCTGCGTGGATTGTGGGGCTCGTTTTTCTCCCGCAAGCATGGTGCAGCAATGAGTAAGCCATTCGTGCGTGGTTTCTTTTCCAAGGTTGAGGTAAGCGTCGGCGAGCCGATAGCACCAGAAAAAGCAAGGCCTGAAGTATTGGAAGTGGCGGTACGGCGGTTGCGTGGTGAGTGGCAATAAACAGTAGAGATAAGGCAGAATGATAATGTTTTCAGATTTGGTTTTGGCATCGAATAATCAGGGAAAATTGGCGGAGTTTGAGCGTTTGCTTGCGCCCCTGTCCATCAAGGTTCATGCGCAGTCGGTATTTAATGTGCCTGAATGTGATGAGCCGTTTGCAACGTTTATCGAAAATGCACTGCGAAAAGCACGTCATACCGCGCGTCATACGGGATTGCCTGCTTTGGCCGATGATTCCGGTGTGTGCGTACCCGCACTCAATGGTGCGCCTGGCGTGTTTTCAGCGCGTTATGCGTCCTTGTTTGAGCCTTTGCTCCATCCACTTTTGGATAAAGATACTCAGAATAATTTACAATTGCGCGAACATTTGCGTGGACACGTTGACCGAAGTGCTTATTACTACTGTGTTCTGGTATTGGTACGCCATGCTGATGATCCGCAGCCGATTATTTGTGATGGTCAGTGGTGGGGACAATTGATTGAGGAGCCTCGTGGTGAAGGTGGGTTCGGATATGACCCTTATTTCCTGATTCCTGAGTGGGGTGTGACCGCAGCACAAATGGATAAAACACAAAAGAATGCACTTAGCCACCGTGGGCAGGCGGTGCAGATATTGATCGAAAAATTAAATAAAGAGTATTCACACAAGTAAGGAGTAATCGCATGAGCAAAATCATTGAATTGATCGGTGTGCCGACTGACATTGGGGCTGGTGCACGTGGCGCATCCATGGGGCCAGAAGCGTTGCGTGTGGCAGGCATTATCGAAATGCTGCGTGCGCATGATTTGGAAGTGCTGGATCAAGGCAATTTGGTGGGGCCTGCGAATCCGTGGCTGCCGCCTGTAGAAGGTTATCGTCATCTGCAACAGGTGAAACAATGGAATGATACTTTGCATGAGGCGTACTACAAGGCTCTGAATCAAGATCGTTTACCGATTACGCTGGGCGGCGATCACTGTTTGGGTATTGGTTCAATCAGTGCTGTCGCACGTCATTGCAGAGAAACAGGAAAAGATTTACGTGTGCTGTGGTTGGATGCGCATGCGGATTTTAATACCAATGAGTTAACCCCGACCGGTAATATTCATGGTATGCCAGTAGCGGTGCTGTGTGGTATCGGCCCCGAACTTTTAACTAAAATTGGTGGGCATACACCAGCCATTAAACCGGATGTGGTTCGTCAAATTGGTATTCGCAGTGTGGATCAAGGTGAAAAACGCTTGGTTCATCAAATGGGGTTGGATGTTTTTGACATGCGTTTTATTGATGAGGAGGGGATGCGTGCAACCATGCAGCAGGCATTGTATGGTATGACTGAGAATACGCATTTACATGTGAGTTTTGATGTCGATTTTCTTGATCCCAGTATTGCTCCGGGCGTAGGCACAACCGTTGCTGGTGGGCCGACTTATCGGGAAGCGCAGTTATGCATGGAGATGATTGCCGATACGGGACGCTTGGCGTCGCTTGATATTATGGAGCTGAATCCGGCATTTGATGTGAAGAATCAAACCGCACGTTTGGCGGTCGATTTGGTCGATAGTTTGTTTGGTAAGTCAACGCTGATGCGGGTTTAAGCGAACATGCGTTGGGTGTGTGAAGTCGTCTGATGAAAGGAGTGTATTATGGGTAAAGATTTAACTTTTTATACGCATCCGATGTCGCGAGGCCGTGTTGCTCGGTGGATGCTTGAAGAAACGGGGTTGCCTTATGAAACCGTGCTGTTGGAATACGGCACGACCATGAAATCACCCGAATATCGTGCGATTAACCCGATGGGAAAAGTCCCTGCGATTAAGCATTTTGATACCGTCATCACTGAAAATTCCGCTATTTGTTTGTATCTCGCAGATTTAGTGCCTGAGAAAAAGTTGGCGCCATCCGTTGGGTCGGTCGAGCGCGGTTCATACTACCGTTGGATCAGTTTTATGGCTCCGCTGGAGCAGTTGATGGTAGCTAAAGCAACTGGCGCTACATTGCCAGAACCTCGCATGGCAGGTTTTGGTACAGAAGCTGATCTTTTGGATACTTTAGAGTCAGTGTTAAAAGATCGAGAGCATTTGGCGGGTGCGCATTTTACGGCAGCAGATTTGTTGGTAGCCGCTTATGTTGGCTGGTATCTACAATTTAATTTACTGGAGTCGCGTCCGGCTTTTGTGGCATTTGCGCAGTATCATCAAAATCGTCCCGCAGCATTACGAGCCAATCAAATAGACGATGCTTTAATGGCACGATAGATTTATCTTAGATTCTCGGATGCAAAAAGTCGATGGTTTACCATCGACTTTTTGTTTTAGTAAAGAGGATTATTAATTGTTTGAGTCAAAGTCAACAGGATGGTAGCCTTCAATTTGACCTGATAATACCTTATCGGCGGATTGTCCTAAGTTCCCCAATCCTTTTAACTCCAATTGGAAATAAATAGAATTGTTGGCTTTGTTGTTTCCAATTTGTTCTCGTTGTGCCACGAGCCTGAAAATCCAACAATCTTTAGCATATTCAAAACCGGCATACAGGTTATTCACTTTTTTGGATTTCAAATTATAGTTAATTCGTCCAACGGCATATAAGTTGTTGGACAAATAAGAAACCGGAAATTGTGTTGATGCGTAAATAGTACGAGAAGGCTCACTGAGGATGCGATTTTCGTGATAACCTACATTAAGCACTTTGCGAAAGCCGGGCTGCCAGCGGATGCCTGCATCACTGCGCAAAAACCTATCGTTATCCATGTTGTATTGAACAAAGGCTTGTGCCCAGAGGTCTTTGGCAACGCGACCAGACATTGCCGCCAAAACATCGGATTTGCGGGTGGTGTTAGACAATGATGCATTGGGCAATGTCACGCTTTGCTCATCAAAATAATAGCGTTGAGCAATAGAGCCTTGTATTAATTCTTCGCCCGTCATCTGAGACAAGATGCGCGATGTGACGCCTGTGGTAATTTGATTGGCTTGTGCAATTCGATCACTGCCGGTAAATAAATTTTCTGTATAGATGCGCGAGAAGTCTAAATCAGCTAATGCACTGTCAAAGTTCCAAATCTGAGTTTGGTTTCGGTATGGAATATAAGCGTAGTATAAACGCGGTTCTAAAGTTTGTATGACGTCTTTTCCGAACCATTTCGTGCGGCGTTCCATGATTAGGCCACTGTCTACGCTGACAATAGGGAGCGCACGTGACGCATTTTTATCGTAAGCGATGCCATTTTTGGTAGGCACGTAGTTCAGATTGTATTGTGTCGCATGAATGCCAACTTTTGGAATCAAGAACATACCGGGTTGACGCCATTCATAGCTGATGCTCGGATACAAGATATGCCGCCACCCACGTGCATAATTAGTTGTATTGGGATGTGTGAAATGAACCGATTCTGCTTGGGTATTGAATACCCAATTACCCCAACGTTTGCGATAATTTAAGTTAAATTGAGGCTCGAAATCATAGGGTACCGCTACGCTGTTGCTGCTGTCCTGTAGGGTTTGGTAGGTCTGGCGGCGCAAGCGCATATACAGCTCATCATCTTTGTACTGCAGGCTAAATGTACTTGGAATGGTACGTGTGCCGGTATCCGCGATACGTGAGCCAAAATCATCGACATAATTGTTATCGGATACTTTTTGCCAATTGATATCAGCGCGCCATTTACCACGTCCCAAATCCCCGGCAGAACTATGCTGCACCGTCCAGTAATAGCGCTTTTTATTGGTTTTTTTGTCATCCGGCATATACTCGCCGTAGAGCTGCCCAGAACCCCAACGGGTTAAGTAGCGGTATTCGGCACCCAATCGAACACCACGCTCAGTCAGAATCGCTGGGTAGAGTGTCGCATCGTAGTTAGGGGCGATGTTGAAATAGTAAGGAACAACAACGGTTGCGCCATTATTCGACGCGTAGCCAAAGGTAGGGGTCAATACGCCAGATTGACGTTTATTACCCAGAGGTACACGCAGGTACGGGCTGCCTAAAATCGGCACATCCTTAAATACCAGCGTGGCATTGCGTGCAATGCCTTGGTCGTTATCTTGATCCAGAATCAAGGAGTCGGTTTTGATGTACCAATCCGGATCTTCTGCTTGACAGGTGGTGTAGCGCGCCTGTGAGAGCAGTGCTCGACGGCTGGATAAAATCGTCAAAGATTCGGCTTTACCTCGACCATCCGTTTTGCTGACCGTGAAATCTGCCGGTGTCACGCGACCGGTCTGGCTGGACAGATTGTATTGCAGATTTTGTCCGGTGATGGAGCCGCCATCAGCCTTGAGCATCTTTGCGTTACCGGTGACCGCTACCTGCTCACTTGGATAATCGTAATGAATGGTATCGCCCTGCACACGCATTTCGTCACGGCTGATACACGCTCTGCCTTTGAGGTAAATATCTTGATTGACCACAGCCATTGCTGTATCGGAAACGGCTAAAGTATCACCCGTCCCAATTTTTGGTGTGGCCGATGTTTTCAAATCGTTACAATAGGGCAGTACTTCCTCTGGTAACGGTGCTTTTTTCGGCTGTGGTGCTGTCCAAATTTCTTCAGAAATGGTTTGTGCCCACAGCGGTTGTTCAGTGAGGGTGATGCAAGAAATCAGCAGCAATGCACGTAAAACATGACCGGTCAATGGTTTGACCGGTGGGCGATGCGATTGGCAACTGTTTTTTCTTGCAAAGATCATGGGGCTTGGTTGTTTTTAGTTCGTGTGTATGTGCTATTAGCCTAATGTATCTACTGATTAGAGCATCCAAATATCACGGCAATGGGCTATGTGACCTGCCTAAAATCGAGTAGAATACGCGACTATTGAGTGCTCAAAGATTGAATGCAAAACAATAGCGAAAGCGGCTCATTGTAACCGATTATTGAGTTTATCGGTTTTGGTGCAGATGGATTTTCGGACATTTTTTAGAAAAACTTGCATTAATACCCGAATCTGATATCAACGACATACCTGTCACGTTTTTAAGTGGATAATTTTAATGGTTGATTCAAACCCAACAACAAACAATACAATTCCAGCTTTACCCAATGATGAGCGCGTGGCAATGCTGGCGCAATGGTTGCGTACTTTACCGGCTGAGTTCGGTATTCAGGCTGAAACTTTATCAGTAGCCTCGGCCGATGCGAGTTTTCGCCGTTATTTTCGAGTGTGCGCAACGGCATCGCATTCGAGCTTCATTATCATGGATGCACCGCCATCACATGAGGACTGTAAACCGTTCATTTATGTGGCGCAGTTGTTCGGTAGCAGTGGGGTGAATGTACCGAAGATTCTGGCACAGGACTTGGATCAGGGCTTTTTGTTGTTAACCGATTTGGGAAACACCACTTTTTTAACGGCCCTGAATGCGGACCTATCTCAAGCCGATGGTTTGTACCGTCAGGCTCTGAAAGCATTGGTGCAACTACAAAAATCCAGCCAACCCAATGTTTTGCCGGACTATGATCGCCAGCGTTTGTTGGATGAGATGATGTTGTTCCCTCAGTGGTATTTGGGCGTGCATTACCAATATACCTTGACGGATGAGCA
>CAYZVI010000041.1:0-11588 GCA_964481695.1 uncultured Hydromonas sp.
AACTTCGAATTGGCTAACTTAAAATCAGCCGCTTAACTGTCCGTTAAAACGAGGGAAGATCAAGCTTTATATCTGAATAATAATGGAAAAGCCGCAATGGTGGTGGCTTACCCTCCAATAGGTTTGGAAGCGCAGGTTCAATATGACGAAAAAACACAAGTTTTAAACTTTGATGTGACAGATGGCCGTGAACATGTGCGTACTGCAGTTACATATGATGAAAAGAAAAAGGTCTTGATTTTCAATGATGAAGATCAGGTACGTTTAATGATACGTCACGTAGAACGATTATCTCCAGAAACAATTCGTTATCTGCATTTAGAGTAGTAAGGAAATCCGTAAAAAAACCGCAGATCACTGCGGCTTTTTTGTAATTAAGGCTGCGATCAAACTGCAACCTGCGCACGAATCGGCGCATGGCTTTGGTAATTCACGATTTCAAAATCTTCGAATTCGTAGTCAAAAATTGACTCCGGTTTACGCTTGATATTCAATTGAGGCAGGGGCAATGGATCGCGTGCCAGTTGTGTTTGCACCTGTTCAAAATGATTGCTGTACAGATGGCAGTCGCCACCGGTCCAGATGAATTCTTTCGCAACCAAACCGGTTTGCTGCGCCAGCATATAGGTCAGCAGGGCGTAGGAGGCAATGTTGAACGGCACGCCGAGGAAAATATCCGCGCTACGCTGGTACAGCTGGCACGAGAGTTCGCTATTGGCCACGTAAAACTGGAAAAAAGCGTGACACGGCGGTAAAGCCATGCGCGGAATGTCGGCGACGTTCCAAGCCGATACGATGATGCGGCGTGAATCAGGATTGTTTTTCAGCTGTTCCACGACTTGTGATAATTGATCAATCGTGCCGCCGTCCCCATCGGGCCACGAGCGCCATTGATGCCCATAAATTGGGCCGAGCGAACCGTCTTCGCGTGCCCATTCGTTCCAAATGCTTACGCCGCGCTCGGTCAGCCAGTGGTTATTGGTATTGCCTTGGATAAACCAGAGCAATTCATAAATGATGGATTTGAGATGTACTTTTTTGGTGGTAACCAGCGGGAAGCCTTCGGTCAGATCAAAGCGCATTTGATGACCAAACACCGAACGGGTGCCGGTGCCGGTGCGATCGGTTTTATCGGTGCCGTGTTCGTACACATGGCGCATGAGATCTAAGTATTGTTTCATTATGCTTTTGTTCTAAAAGAAATTGAATTAATCAAAAACGGCGACGGTTTGGCTGCTGATCACTAACAGCTCTCCGGATGCGTTCCAAATATGCGCTTGCGTTTGTCCGTAGCCATTGGCGGCGTGGGCGATTTCAGCACGATACAGCATCCAATCATTTTGGAACAGTGGCAGCGGCTGAGCAAACTGCGCAAA
The DNA here is from genome assembly GCA_964481695.1 of uncultured Hydromonas sp. Taxonomy (GTDB): domain Bacteria; phylum Pseudomonadota; class Gammaproteobacteria; order Burkholderiales; family Burkholderiaceae; genus CTSOIL-112. The sequence goes on from CAYZVI010000041.1 coordinate 1,377, forward strand.
CCAAGTCATGCTGGAGGCGGGCGCTGGCTTTTTGATCAATGGCAAAATCGCTGGCGGCCATGCGTCCAGAACAGTAACGTAATGCGCTTCGGATAAAATCGCATGGGTTGAGTCCATCTCGCCAGCGAAATCCTTATAACGCCACCAACCGCCCATTTCGCGCGTACCTTCACCAAAAAAAGGCAAGCCACCGAATACCCAGCGCATATCAAAATGCTGCACAAAGTTTGGAATGATATTGGGAATGAATGGCATGCTCGGCAGCTCGTCTGGTCTCACCGATTCAATTACGGGTAAAGCGGTCATTTGCGCTGCTGATTCACGTGGTAGGCCGAAAGAAGCTATAACCACGGTCTGAATAGTTTCATTTTGCACAATCTGCGCCTGCATCTGTACGGCATTTTTGCCGCTGCGCAGCAGTTGGGTCTGAATTGAAAATGGTTCATCCATCATTACCGGCCCGACAAAAGTGCAGGACATGGATTGTAGAGCTCGTTCTATTGGTATCTCGCGGCGCATTGCGGCAATTAGCATACCGGCCAGTATGCCGCCAAATCCAGCACGGCCTTGCGCCCAATCATCGGGTAGGGTGTAGGTAGTGTCTGGTGTACCTTGGTAAACCTGTTGTAGATAGTGATGCGCGTTGTTCATGTGTAAGAATTATTTTGCTTATTGCTTGGTTTTGAAATAGGCGTGAATTATAACCAATAAAGTGCGGATTGCGCGGTTCTGATAAAGCCTGAGCGGTAAGACTGGGTTTTATTGTTCAAAACGGGTAAAATACTGCATCTTTTCATATTACCCATTTGATATAGGAATCATCATGTCCGCTTTATATGCCATTTCTCCAATCGACGGTCGCTACGCGAGCAAAGTCGATGCGCTGCGCCCGATTATGTCCGAAGCCGGTTTGCTTCATCATCGTGTGCAGGTGGAGGTTGCTTGGATCATCGCGCTGTCTCGTGCGGGCTTTGCCGAATTGCCGGCTTTTTCCGACGCGGCGGTGGCTTATCTGAATAATGTCGTGGCGAACTTCGGTGAAGCCGATGCACAAGCGATCAAGGACATCGAAAAAACCACCAATCACGACGTGAAAGCAGTCGAGTACTATTTGAAAGACAAAATGGCGCAGTTTGGTGATGAGCTGAAAACCGCCGCCGAGTTCGTGCATTTTGCCTGTACTTCTGAGGATATTAACAATACGTCGCATGGCTTGATGCTGAAAAAAGCCCGTGCAGAGGTTTTATTGCCGCAGATGGATGCCTTGATTGCACGGTTCAAGCAACTCGCGCATGAGTTGGCGGATCAACCGATGCTTTCGCGCACGCATGGTCAACCGGCGTCGCCCACTACCGTGGGTAAGGAAATGGCGAATATCGCCTACCGTTTGCAACGCACGCGCGACTCATTCAGTGAAGTTGCGCTATTGGCGAAAATGAATGGCGCAGTGGGTAACTACAACGCGCATTTGTCCGCCTATCCCGACTACGATTGGGTGAGTTTTTCCACAGCGGTGATCGAAAACGATCTGGGTTTGACCTACAACCCATACACCATTCAGATTGAGCCGCACGACTATATGGCGCAGTATTTCGACGCATTGGCGCGATTCAACACCATTTTGATCGACGCGAACCGCGATATCTGGGGCTATATTTCACTGGGCTTTTTCAAACAAAAAACCAAAGCGGGTGAAATCGGCTCATCCACCATGCCGCATAAAGTCAATCCGATTGACTTTGAAAACTCTGAAGGTAATCTCGGTTTGGCGAATGCGTTGTTACGCCATTTGTCTGAAAAACTGCCGATTTCCCGCTGGCAGCGCGATTTGACCGACTCAACCGTGCTGCGCAATATGGGCGTGGGCTTGGGTTACGCGCTGATCGCGTACGATGCGTGCTTGCGCGGTCTGGGTAAATTGGAGTTGAATGCAGCTAATTTGGATGCGGATTTGAATGCGACCTGGGAAGTATTGGCTGAGCCGGTACAAACCGTGATGCGTCGCTATGGCATTGAAAATCCGTATGAGCAGCTCAAAGAGTTGACCCGTGGTAAGGGCATTACTCGCGAAGCACTGCAGGAGTTTATTCAAACTTTGGCGATTCCAGAGGCGGAAAAAGCACGCTTAATGCAGATGACTCCGGCAAATTACATCGGTATCGCGGCGAAGTTAGCACGAGCGGTTTAAATCACATAACATAGGCGCGACTGATAATTGATGCAAATTCGGTTATAATTCGCGCTCTTATAAATATTCAGGAGCATACTATATGAATACAAAGCAAAAATATCCTATGTCCATGATTTTTTTCCATGGCCTGTTGGCTGTGTTGATGATCGCAACTCTGGTCGTAGGCTGGATGATGGAAGATAGCCGCGAGTTGATGCCGTTGCACAAATCGTTGGGCGCATTGGTATTTATTTTTGGTATTTTGCGAATTTTGAACCGCATGCGCAATATGGGTAAAATTCCGCCATCGGTCAATCATGGTGCTTTGCACTGGGTTGAAAAAGCAGTGCATGGTTTGCTGATGGTGGTGATGCTGGCTATGCCGTTTGTGGGCTGGTTGATCAGCAATGCCAAAGGTTACCCTGTGAGTGTGTTTGGCTTGTTTAATTTGCCAACCTTGATCGCGAAAAATGAGCCGCTGGCACATACTTTAGGTGAAATGCACGAAACCGGCGCGGCTGTTTTTGTTCTATTGCTGGTATTGCACGTCGTGGGTGCGGTTTATCATAAACTGAAAACCAAAGACGATGTGCTGTCACGTATGTCACCGTTTTAATTGCATCGGTCTTTCCAATAAAAAACCACCAATTTTGGTGGTTTTTTGTTTGTGGCGCGCAGGATTTAGGCCTTGCCCAAACACCACAAGGATGTGATTTCTTTTGAGCGGGCAAAATGCAAAGGATTGTTTGCATCGTAGGCTTTACCATGCTGTGGTCGGATGTCTAAGCGTTTAATGAGTTTCAAATTGTGTTGCGCAATCAGTTCGGGGATTTCATCTTGGCTACGCAGTCCCAAATGTTCGGCTAAATCAGACATAATCAGCCATGCTTGACCATGCTCACTTAGGTAATGTGCTGCACCCGATAAAAAACCTTTGAGCATCGCGCCGTTGGCATCAAATACGGCGTGTTCCACCGGTGAGCTGGCTTTGGCAGGCAGCCACGGCGGGTTACAGACGATTAAATCGGCACGGGCGGTTGTATCTGGCGTGGTTGGAAATAAATTGGCTTGCACCACTTGTATCTGTTGCGCATAGCCCAGCCGCTCGATATTCTCGCGTGCGCACGCTAAAGCACGTGGATCGGTGTCGGTGGCGATGATGTTGGCTATGCCGCGTTTGGCCAACAGTGCCGAAATGACGCCAGTTCCAGTGCCGATGTCCCACGCGGCGGTACAGTTCGGCGGTAGTTCGGCCTGCATGAGCAGTTCTAAATACTCGCCACGGACGGGTGAAAATACGCCGTAGTGCGGGTGGATGTGTGCGTCCAGTGCGTCAATCCACACGCCTTTTTTGCGCTATTCGCGGGCGGCGATGATCGCTTGTAATTGGCGCAGTGTCAGCACATATGGCTCGGACTGCTCGCCGAGCACTTCGGTACAGGCTTGCGCGACATCGGGCGCGCGGCGCAGTTCAATTCGATGATCGGCCTGAATCGGAATCAGTATAGCGTTCAATATATGCGCTCGTTGTGCCTGCGCCATGCGGTGGCGGTGAAACTGCTCCAGCGGTGTTCCAGCTGTCGAGGGTTTCTTCGCTGATTTTTTCGGCTTGTCCAGACGGCGCATGAGCGCTTGCAATAAATGCCGTGCATTCTGAAAATCTCCGCGCCACAGCAAACCATGACCTGCACTGGCGAGCCGATAGGCTTGATCGGCGGGCAGGGTGTCGTCGGCTAAGGTCAGATGTTTGGGGAGCGGATGATTCGCTTCGGAAATCCAGCGGGCTTGGTGTGGTGTGTCGTTTTCGAGCCAGTGAAGGTGATGTATTTGCATTCGGACACTATAACATAAAGCGGGATGCCAAAAATGCTTAGAAAATCTGATGGTGATTGAGTTGTAATCGGGTTTGTTTCGTGGGTGGGCAGTGGTAGAATGAGTACTTCGATAAAGACAACGGAGTGTCATTATGCCAGTCACAATAGCTGTGGGGCGTGAGCGGACAGACGGCGAGCGACGGGTCGCATTGGTACCCGAAACCGCTAAAAAATTCGCGGCGCTGGGAGTGGATGTACGGATGGAGCAGGACGCGGGGCTAAATAGTAATTTTTTGGACAGCGATTATGCCAATGCGACGGTCGCAGGTTCGCAAGGCGAGGCATACCAAAATGCCCAGATCATCATGCGTGTGACACCACCGAGCTTAGAAGAAATTGATCAAATGCCGCAAGGCGCGGTGTTGATCGGTTTGCTCAAACCGTATGAGAGCAAAGAGCGTTTGGCGGCGTTGAATGCGCGTCAGATCACGGCGTTTGCCTTAGAGTTACTGCCGCGCATATCGCGTGCGCAGAGCATGGATGCATTGTCCTCACAAGGCGCGTGCTCCGGCTATCAATGCGCCCTGATCGGCGCATCGCACAGCGCCAAATTTTTCCCCATGCTGACTACCGCTGCCGGAACGATTCGTCCGGCGCGTGCGCTGGTGATTGGCGCGGGCGTGGCGGGCTTGCAGGCGATTGCGACGTGCAAACGTTTGGGCGCGATGGTGGATGCGTATGATGTGCGCGCGGCAGCGAAAGAGCAGGTCGAATCCCTCGGTGCAAAATTCGTTGATACCGGTGTTTCAGCGGATGGTACGGGTGGCTACGCGCGCGAATTGACCGAAGAAGAAAAAGCGCAGCAAGCCGAACGCCTTGCCAAAGCGGTCGCAACCGCTGATGTGCTCATCACCACGGCGGCGATTCCGGGTAAAAAGGCGCCGCTGATCATTACCGAAGAGATGATTCAAGGCATGAAATACGGTTCCGTGATTGTTGATATGGCCGCAGAGTCAGGCGGTAACTGCGCATTGACCCAAGCGAATCAAACCATTCAAGCGCATAACGTCTCCATCATCGGCCCGGTGAATCTGCCATCGCGTATACCGATGCACGCATCAGAGCTATATGCGAAAAACCTGTACAACTTCCTCTCACCGTTTATCAAAGAGGGTGAGTTGAATATTGATTGGCAGGATGAAGTGATTGCCGGTTCGTTGTTGTGTAAAGACGGTTCGACCGTACATGGCAACGTGAAACAAGTTTTGGGAGAATAATCGTGGATGGTATGCTCGCTTTATACATTTTCATGCTGGCGGCGTTCGTCGGTTACGAAATCATCAGCAAAGTGCCGGTGATTTTGCACACGCCGTTGATGTCCGGTTCGAACTTTATTCACGGCGTGGTGGTGGTCGGTGCGATGATCGCGCTCGGTCACGCCGAAACGCCTCTGGAAATGGCAATCGGCTTTTTCGCCGTGGCGCTGGGCGCCGCTAATGCGGCAGGGGGGTACGTGGTAACCGAACGGATGCTCGCTATGTTTAAGAAGAAAGAGCCGGCTGGAAATAAAGCGGGAGGTCAATCATGAGCATTCCGTTTTATGTGCAGGCCGCGTGGTTTGTCGGTGCTTTACTGTTTATTTTTGGTCTGAAGGGCATGAGCTCACCTACAACCGCACGTCGCGGGATCGTTTGGGCGGGCGTGGGCATGCTGTTGGCGATTTTCGGTACGTTTTTTGTGCCGCATCTGGATAATATTGGTTTGATGTTGTTGGCCTTGGTGATTGGCGCGTCGGCCGCGTGGATTTCCGGCAAAAAAGTGCAGATGACCGATATGCCCCAGATGGTGGCAATCTATAACGGTATGGGCGGTGGTGCGGCCGCTGCAATTGCTGCGATTGAGTTTGCCAAGGGCGAAGCACACAACACCGGCACGCTGATTTTAGCGGTGCTGGGCGCGCTGATCGGTGCGATTTCATTCACCGGTTCGTGCGTGGCGTTTGGTAAATTGCAAGGTTTGATCAAGAAAGCGCATCGTTTGCCCGCGCAAAATAGGGTGAATGTGGGTTTGGCTGTGGCTGCGATCATTTTGGGTTTGGCGATGATCGTATTTGCTCCGGCTTCCGGATGGCTGGTTGTGCTGTTTTTCATCATCGCGCTGGTCTTGGGTGTGGTGGTGACCATGCCGATCGGTGGTGCGGATATGCCGGTGGTGATTTCCTTGTTCAATGCGTTTACCGGCTTGGCGGTGGGCTTTGAGGGTTATGTTTTGGGCAATCCGGCGCTGATTATCGCGGGTATTGTGGTTGGTGCTGCGGGTACGTTGCTGACTCAATTGATGGCCAAAGCGATGAATCGTCCGCTGGCCAACATCTTATTCACGCCGATCACCGGCGAAGCGCAGGGTGGTCAGGCAATTGCGGGCACGATGAAGGAGCTGTCAGCGATCGACGCCGCATCGTTGATGCGCTATGGCAGCAAAGTGATCATCGTGCCAGGCTATGGCATGGCGGTGGCGCATGCGCAGCATAAAGTGTGGGAAATGGCGGGTTTACTCGAAAAAGCAGGCGTGGAGGTTAAATTCGCGATTCACCCAGTCGCAGGACGTATGCCGGGGCATATGAATGTGCTGCTGGCCGAAGCCGGCGTGCCGTATGACAAGATTTTTGACCTTGAGGAAATCAATGAGGAGTTCGCTCAGGCTGATGTGGCTTTGGTCATCGGTGCGAATGACGTGGTCAATCCAAGTGCGCGTACGGACAAATCCAGTCCGATTTACGGTATGCCGATTTTGAATGCCGATTACGCGCAAAACGTTATTGTGATCAAGCGTGGTAAGGGTACGGGCTACTCCGGCATTGAAAATGCGCTGTTCTATACCGATAACTGCCGCATGTTGTACGGTGATGCACAGCCTATGGCGGGTGAAATTATCCAGCATTTGAAAGAGTTGGACTAATTTTCAGTTAACACGATCAACGGGTGCAATGGCAACGTTGTACCCGTTTTAATTTGGCAAAATCGGTTATGATGTGAGCGGTTTTCTCATCAATATATCATCGGAGCATTCATGAACAAAAGCGAACTCATCAAATTAGAAAATTATTTGGTCAATCAATTTGGCTCGGATTTTCAGCTCAAATTGAGCAAAAGCAAGGACAGCGCCGAAGTTTATTTGCATAATGAATTCATCGCAACTATTTATAAAGACGAAGATGACGGTGAAATTTCTTACACTCTGACTATGTCCATTTTGGACATTGATTTAGAGTAAATTTGTCGTCCCCAGTAAATATGCGGGGATGCGACAAAGCGAGCTAAAGTCAAGTAAAAAACCTCTTTTTTAGGTTAAAAAATCACTCATTTCCAGCTACAAGTGCGCCTTGATTTTTGATATGATGCATCCCATCACATCCACGCGCGAGTCTAAAAAAGCTTCGAGGGTGAAGTAGGGAACCGTGTGTAAATCACGGGCTGTGGCGCAACTGTGAAGCACTGCATGAGCGTTTTTGTGCTAAGTCAGATACCTACCGCGACGTGCTGATGTGCAGGCTTTCGAACCAAAAGCAGGCACATACCTTATTAGATGAATCTCGCCCAATCAATGTATGACGCAATATTTATGCGTTTATGCGAGCTTTCATCGAATATTGCCCATGCAATGTGCATGTTGTTTTAAGTATATTTATTCAACCGCTGATAATTTAACAGAGGCTCAGGCCCTATGAACACAGAAAATATTCTTGTAACCAAACGTGATGGTCGTCAGGAACCCATTGATTTAGATAAAATCCACCGAGTGATTACTTGGGCTGCAAACGGACTGGATAATGTTTCGGTATCGCAGGTTGAGCTCAAATCACGCATTCAGTTTTACAATGGCATCCGCACGCAAGATATTCACGAGACCATCATCAAAGCAGCGGCTGACCTGATTTCACCGGAATATCCCGATTACCAATATTTAGCGGCGCGTTTGGCGATTTTTCACCTGCGCAAAATAGCATACGGTCAGTACGAACCGCCAAGTTTGTTTGAGCACGTCACTCGCTTGACTCAAGATGGTCGCTATGACGCACATATTTTGAAGGATTACACGCAGGAAGAGATCGCTGAACTGGATGCGGAAATTCAGCATGATCGTGATCTGAATTTTGCTTATGCAGCGGTGAAACAGCTCGAAGGTAAATACCTGCTGCAAGATCGTGTTACGAGGAAGGTCTACGAAAGCCCTCAGTTCCTATACATGCTTGTGGCGATGTGTCTGTTCGCGAACTATCCGAAAGCCTCGCGTCTGGATTACGCCAAACGTTTTTACAATGCAGTTTCGACCTTTAAAATTTCCCTGCCGACGCCCATCATGTCGGGTGTACGCACGCCATCGCGTCAGTTCAGCTCATGCGTACTAATTGAGTGCGGCGATAGCTTGGACTCCATCAACGCGACTACCAGCGCGATTGTCAAATACGTATCGCAGCGTGCCGGTATCGGCATTAACGCAGGGCGCATCCGTGCGCTCGGCAGCCCGATTCGCAATGGTGAAGCGCAGCACACTGGCTGTATTCCGTTCTATAAACTGTTCCAAACAGCGGTTAAATGCTGCTCGCAAGGCGGTGTGCGCGGTGGTGCAGCCACCTTATTCTACCCGTTATGGCATTTAGAAATCGAATCATTGCTGGTATTGAAAAACAACCGAGGCGTTGAGGAAAACCGTGTACGTCACATGGACTACGGCGTGCAGTTGAACAAAACCATGTACCAACGTTTGATTAAGAATCAAGACATCACGCTGTTTTCACCGCATGATGTGCCGGGTCTGTACGATGCGTTTTTTGCCGATCAGGACGAGTTCGAGCGTCTGTACGAGCAATACGAGCAGGATGAAACAGTTCGTAAGCAACGCATTCCGGCAGTTGAATTGTTTGGTCTGATGATGCAGGAACGCGCGGGTACAGGTCGTATCTACATCCAAAACGTCGATCACTGCAACACCCACAGTCCGTTCAATCCGCAGCTCGCGCCGGTGCGTCAGTCCAATCTGTGTTTGGAAATCGCGTTGCCAACCAAGCCCTTGAACGACATCAACGACGAAGAGGGCGAAATCGCGCTGTGTACTTTGTCGGCGTTCAATTTGGGTGCGCTGGAGAGTTTGGATGAGTTAGAAAACTTGGCCGATTTGATCATCCGTGCGCTGGATGCTTTGCTCGACTACCAAGATTACCCGATCAAAGCCGCCTACATCGCCAGTATGAAGCGTCGATCACTCGGCGTGGGTGTGATCAACTTCGCTTACTACTTGGCGAAAAACAATGCGCGTTACTCGGATGATTCTGCGCTGGGCTTGACCCATCGCACCTTCGAGGCGATTCAATACTACTTGCTCAAAGCATCCAACCAATTGGCGCGTGAGCAAGGTGCGTGTGGTGCGTTCTCTGAGACCACCTACGCACAAGGCATTTTACCGATTGACAGCTACAAAAAAGACGTCGATGGCATTTGTGTCGAGCCATTGCACTATGATTGGGAAGGTTTGCGCCAAGCCATCGTCAAAGACGGTCTGCGCAACAGCACCGTGACTGCATTGATGCCGTCTGAAACCTCCAGCCAGATTGCCAATGCGACCAATGGCATTGAGCCGCCGCGCGGTTTGGTAACGGTGAAAGCCTCCAAAGACGGTGTGCTCAAGCAAGTTGTGCCGGATTATGAGAAACTTAAATCGAAATATGAATTGCTCTGGCAAATGCCGAACAATCAGGGCTATTTGAAACTGGTCGCGGTGATGCAAAAATTCGTTGATCAGTCGATTTCAGCCAATACCAACTACGACCCGCAACGTTTCGAAGATGGCCGTGTACCGATGAAACAATTGTTGACCGACTTGTTAATGGCGTACAAGTATGGTTTGAAAACTTTGTATTATCACAACACGCGCGATGGTGCGGATGATGCGCAATTCGATGTACAAACCGCAGATGATGACTGTGCGTCGGGTGCATGTAAAATCTAACAATATGGTTTAAATTTACAATACAACCAATTGATTTAAAATAATTTAATTTGAAGTAAAAAATGAGTAATATGCACCTAAGTCATCCGTACAGCACGTTTTGCCAAGTACCGAATAATCAAATGGCAGAACCCATGTTTTTCGGGCAAAACGTCAATGTGGCGCGTTATGACCAGCAAAAGCATCCGGTTTTTGAAAAGCTGATTGAAAAGCAATTGTCCT
>CAYZVI010000042.1:0-11315 GCA_964481695.1 uncultured Hydromonas sp.
ACAATGGATAAAACATGCTAAAAATCTCTTGCGCCCAAATTCCCGCTCGTATCGGTGATTTTGACTTTAACTTGAAACAGATTCTCGAATCCGCCGCCAGTGCACAGCAGCAGGGGGCGCATATTTTGCTCACACCGGAGTTGTCGATTACGGGCTATTTGCCAGAGGATTTATTGATGCGTCCAGCGTTTCGCACGGCGTCTGAGGCAGCCTTTGGGCGATTGTGCGAGGCTTTGACGGCGTATCCAGATTTATACGTGTTTGTTGGGATTCCCACGTGGTTTACGCAAGGTGTGAAAACCAAAGTCTATAATAGCGTCTCTGTACTACTCGGCGGGCAGGAGGTGCAGCGCATCCATAAGCAAAAACTACCGAATCAATCGGTATTTGATGAGTTGCGTTATTTCACCGTTGGGCCGAAGCCGGAGCTGACCGAAATTCACGGCGTGAAAATCGGTGTGCTGGTGTGTGAGGATGCGTGGCATCCTGAGCCGGCAGCGCATTTGAAAGAGCTCGGCGCAGAGGTATTGATCGCGCTGAATGCCTCGCCGTTCCATGTGGAAAAGGTGGCTAAACGCCGTCGTTTCTTTGGCGCGCGCGTGAATGAAACCGGCTTGCCGATTTTGTCACTCAACCGCATAGGCGGTCAGGATGAGCTGATTTTTGATGGCGCATCGTTTGCCTTGCAGCCGGATAATGGCGAAGTCGAGTTGGCCATGCAAATGCCGATGTTTGTGCCGGTGGTGCATGAAGTCGTGTTTGATACGCAGAAAAAAACATGGCATAAAGACATGATTATCGAAACGCCGAGCGAGGAAGAGGAAGCCTACCGCGCGATGGTCATGGGGGTACGTGATTATGTGCATACGACGGGATTTAAAAGGGTTTGTCTCGGCTTGTCCGGCGGGGTGGATTCAGCCTTGACGCTCGCCATCGCTGTGGATGCGTTGGGCGCGGAAAATGTACACGCGATCATGATGCCGACGCGCTATACCGCACAAATGTCGCTGGATGATGCCAAGGACATGGCGCATCGCGTGGGCGTGCGCTACGACGTAGTGGCGATTGAAGATATGTTCAATCTGTACACGCAGATGCTCGCGCCGGTGTTCGATGGTAAACCAGCTGATGTGACTGAAGAGAACTTACAAGCGCGTATTCGCGGCGTGATTCTCATGGCGGTGTCGAACAAACACGGCTCGCTGGTGCTCAATACGGGCAATAAATCCGAGTTGGCAACCGGCTACTGCACGCTGTACGGTGATATGGTGGGTGCGTATGCGGTGCTAAAAGATATTTATAAAACCTTCGTGTACCGCATTTGCGATTGGCGCAATCAAACCGATGCCTTTGGCACGCGAGACATCATTCCGCAAAATATCCTCACCCGCGCGCCTTCGGCTGAGTTGCGTGACAATCAAACCGATCAGGACAGCTTGCCGCCGTATGAGGTGCTGGATGATATCTTGCATCGCTACATTGAGCAGCGTCAACCGGTACGCACCATCGTTGCGGCGGGCTATGACGAAGCAGTGGTCAAGCGCGTGGTGCGACTGGTGCGCATCAATGAATACAAACGCAAACAGGGTGCGCTGGGACCGCGCATCACCACGCTGGCGTTTGGAAAGGATTGGCGGATGCCGATTATGAATGCATTTACCGAGTCTTGAACCAAAATATACCTTAAAAGTATTTTATTTCATTTTATTGAAACAAAACAGCTGCCAAAAAGGGGTATTTTGGTGCTTGAAAATGGTAGAAATTGTGTTAGACTTGCGCCATACAAATGCCGAAGGCTTTTGGGAAACACCGACAAACTCTTTGGCTGTATGGGTCAATTGGAGATAACTGCTTGGGTATAGGGACATCCTGTATCTAAGAGCGATAAACATAAATGGAGTGTTGAATGAAAAATTTTGCAATGACATGGATGGGTGCGGCTGTTGTGGCTTTGAGCTTGACTGCTTGTGCACCTAAAGCAGACAAACCAGCTGACAAGCCTGCTGCGGCTCCTGGCGCGGCACCTGCGGCTGCGGCACCGTTGAATATTCGCTTTGGTTCGGATGCTGCCTACGCACCATTTGAATTCACAACGCCTTCAGGTGAAATCACTGGCTTTGACATTGAAATCGCTAAAGCGATGTGTGAAGAATTGAAAGCCAACTGTACATTCCAAAACCAAGCATGGGATGGCATTATTCCAAGCTTGTTGGCGAAGAAATATGACGTCATTGCCTCTGCGATGGACATCACTCCAGAACGTGAAAAATCAGTGGCATTCACGCAAAAAATCTGGTCTGCACCGAATAAATTCGTGGCTAAGTCTGGTAGCACAGTACAAACCACATCAGAAGGTTTGAAAGGTAAATTGATCGGCGTTCAGCAAGGTACGTCACAAGACTTTTATTTGACCAAGCATTTCAAAGATGCCATGATCAAGCGCTATAAAACTTTGGAAGACGCGCAAAAAGACTTGGTGAACAAACGCGTTGAAGTGGTATTCGCAGACGGCGTGACCATCACCGATGGTTTCTTGAAAACGCCTGCAGGTAAAGATTTCGCCCAAATCGGTGCGGACATCTCTGCAAGTGCTGATCCTGAATTGTTGGGTCGTGGTACTGGCTTTGCGGTTCGTAAAGAGGATAAAGAGCTGTTGGCCAGCTTGAATAAAGCGTTTGAAGCGATTCGTGCCAATGGTAAATACAAGCAAGTCGCGGATAAATACTTTAACTTCGATATCTATGGTAAATAATCAATCAATTGGTTGATGGCATAGAATAAGCAGTGAGCGCCCCGCTAACGTATGAACGTCCTGCGGGGTTTTTATCAACACTTTGTGTATTCGGTTTCAGTGCCATGTCGTTGGCGTACGATTATTTTTATAACAGAACACACAAGCATATAGTGTAATTGTGCTTCTTGACAATTACAGGGGGCGGTTGATGAATACATCCTCGATTGTTTGGCAATATGTCCCTCGTTTGCTGGAAGGGGCATTGGTCACCTTGGCCGTAGCCGTTATTTCGTTTATTTGCTCGTTTTTCATCGGTTTGGTGGGTGCGCAGATGCGCCTGTCGAATATCCCCGTGGTTCGTTGGGTGGCAGGGATTTATTCGGCAGTGTTGCGAGCCGTACCTGAGCTGGTCTGGATGTTGCTGCTGTTTTTCGGTATTCAGATGTGGCTCAATCAGTGGACCGAATATTTGGGGCTGGGCGTGCTTCAGATTGAGCCGTTTTCCGCCGGCGTATTGGTGCTCTCGCTGATTTATGGTGCGTATTTTACCGAAACCATGCGCGGCGCGATTATGGCGATTCCGCCGGGACAGATGGAGGCAGGTGTGGCGTATGGCATGAGCTCAATGCAAGTGTTACGTCGAATTACCTTTCCTTTAATGATGCGTTTTGCGCTTCCGGGGATTCAGAATAACTGGTTGGCTTTGTCCAAGGCGACGGCGGTTGTTTCGCTGATCGGTTTGGAGGATGTGGTGCGCATCGCTCAGCAGGCTGGTGCTAAGGAACATCAATCCTTACTGTTTAATCTGTGCTCGGCCGCGGTGTTTTTGGTGATCACCTTGGGTTCGGTTTATTTGTTCCGCTATTTGGATAGAATGTATCGCAAAGGCATTGTGGAGGTGCGTTATGAATGATGAAGTTTTGTCACTGTGGCGTGACTCGTTTATTCAATGCATCAGCGGTTTGCCGCTGACCTTGAGTTTGACCTTTATCTCGCTGCTGATCGGTGCGTGCATGGCGTTGCCTTTGTCGGTGGTTCATGCGCGTAAAACCACATTCGGTGCGCGATTGGCACGAATTTTCACTTTTTTGTTCACGGGCACGCCGCTACTGGTCCAGTTGTATGTTTTGTATGATGGGGTGGGTGGTTTGGATTCGGTGGTTAATCTCCCCGATACATATCCGTTTTTATCGTTTTTGCGTGAGCCGTACTACTGGGTTTTGCTCGGTCTGATTCTGAACACCGCCGCTTATACCACCATCATCATTTCGGGTGCGATTAATAACACGGACAATGGTGAAGTGGAGGCCGCTCGTGCTTATGGCATGAGCAAATGGCAGGTGACGCGCCATGTGATTTTGCCTTCGTCTTTACGCCGTGCTTTACCGGCATACAGCAATGAGGTGATTTTGATGGTGCAGGCAACTGCGTTGGCATCGAGCTTCACCTTGTTTGAAATCACAGGACAGGCTTACCGCTTTGACAGTACGCATTATCAGCCGTTCGTGGCTTATATTCCGGCGGCAGTTCTGTATCTGGTGATGACTTATATTTTGGTGATGGTGTTCAAAGCCCTTGAAAAACGCTATTTGGCGCATTTGAAGCCTCGTTCGCATTGATTGAATCACGATGCAATGTGAAAGAAAGGGATTATGAGAATTGAATATCATGCTTTGGATGGAACGTCGCTGGGTACTACGCGGCATGTGACCGCTGTGCATTTCGGTCCTGAAGATGCGCAACGCAAAATCTATATTCAAGCCAGTTTGCATGCGGATGAATTGCCCGGTTCTTTGGTGGTGTATCATTTGCGACCATTGCTAGAGCAATTGGAGCAGGCGGGACGCGTTCAATCGCATATCGTATTGGTGCCATTGTGCAATCCGATTGGCTTGGATCAGCCGCTGATGTATCGTCAGAATGGGCGATTTGACGCATTTTCGGGGCGCAACTTCAATCGCTTGGTCAATTTGCCTTTGTATGAGCGTGTATTGGCACGATTGCAGGCGGATCCAGAGGTTTTGGGCGCCGATGCACAGGCCAATGTGGCCACCATCCGCCAGCTTATGGCACAAGAGTTGCAAACCTACGAGCCTCAGACGCAAGTGGATTTATTGCAGCATTTGTTGGTGCGTTTGGCCTACGATGCGGATGTGGTGCTGGATTTGCATTGCGATGAAAAGGCGGTGATGCACACCTACACCTTGCCGCAGTTGTGGGAACGTGCTGAGCCGTTGGTGCGCTATTTGCGTAGTGAATGTCAGATATTGTCCGAAAATTCCGGCTCAAATGCCTTTGACGAGTTTTTGTCGACGATTTGGTTGCGCTTGAGCCGTGAATTTCCTCAGGTGAATATTCCATTGGCGAGCTTTACCATCACGGTGGAGTTGCGTGGCGAGGCCGATTTGCAGCATGAAAAAGCACAAACCGATGCGCAGGCGATTGTGCAATATTTAGCACATATCGGTGCAATTGATCTGGATGAGAAGGCGACTCAACCGATGCCTGACTTAATTCGTGAGCCACATCCTTTATCCGGGTTGGCCTATGTTTTGGCGCCGACCTCGGGCATCGTGGTATATCACGTGCGTGCGGGGGAAACCGTAACAAAAGGTCAATTATTGGCTGATATCGTTGACCCAGTCCATCAGCTTTGTACACCAGTTTATACGCCAACCAATGGTTTTGTTTATGCCACACACCATGCGAACTTTGCTCAGCAGGGTGTGACGCTGGTCAGCGTGTCCGGCTCAACCGACTTAGGTTTGGGTGAGGTTCTTGGGCCATAAATCGACTCATCCATAAATACATAAAAAATTACACATAAAAGGCATTTCACATGGAAAAGTTAAAAGTCAGTGATATCCACAAACGCTATGGAGACAATGAAGTACTGCGCGGCGTATCTTTGACCGCCAATGCAGGGGACGTGATCAGTATCATCGGCTCGTCCGGTTCGGGTAAAAGTACATTTTTGCGTTGTATCAATATGCTGGAAAAACCGAATCAAGGCACCATTGCCTTGAACGGTGAAGTGCTGGGTTTGCAAGCTAATAAAACCGGTGAATTGGTTGCCAAGGACGCCAAGCAGTTGCAACGTTTTCGCAGCCGCCTGTCTATGGTATTCCAGCACTTTAATCTGTGGCAGCACATGACCGTGTTGGAAAACTTGATCGAAGCGCCGATTCGGGTGTTCGGTATGGGCAAAACCGAAGCGACCGAGCGCGCACGCAAATATCTGGCTAAAGTTGGTCTGCAAAACGCGGAGGACAAATACCCGTCCTCAATGTCTGGTGGTCAGCAGCAACGTGTGGCAATCGCCCGTGCGTTGACCATGGAACCGGAAGTGATTTTGTTTGACGAACCAACCTCTGCGCTGGATCCTGAGTTGGTGGGCGAGGTACTCAAGGTTATGCGCGCGCTGGCTGAAGAAGGCCGCACGATGGTGATCGTGACGCATGAAATGGGTTTTGCGCGCGAAGTATCGAATCAAGTGATTTTCCTGCACAAAGGTTTGATTGAAGAGCAGGGCGATCCTAAGATTGTGCTGACTCAGCCAAAATCTGAGCGTTTGCAGCAGTTCCTGTCGGGTAATTTGAAATAATTCGATTGCTGAGTACAAAAAAAGCGACCTTTAACGGTCGCTTTTTGATTGAATGATTACCGTTTATTTACGCATGGCAGCGATATCATGGTGCTTGAGCGCATAGCCGGTGTGTTTGTAACTTTGCCAGCGGTCACGCGCTTTTTGCTTGGGTGTTTCCTCGTCGGGAACGATTTCGATCAGACGCTCGAATTGCGCGAAAAAGCTCGGCTGTGCGTCGGATAGATTGACCAGCACCTGATGATGCGGCCAATGATCGTGTTCGCACGCGGTCAGAATGAACGGTGCAACATCGTTCAGCGGTGCATCGGCATCCAGCATAACTTCATGCGCCAGAAAGCCTTCGCTGCGCCACAGCGCTGCACTCAAATTATTCAAAGTCTGCGCCGAGCCGTATACCACGGCGTTTTGGCCTTTTTGCTGAACTTTGAGCAGCAGGCGCGCGACGTATTCGATGCGGTCTGGTGCGTTGCTGAAAAAATCAATCTGTGTCATAACGAGGGTTTCACTTCAATAAGATTACTTCGCGCGGTTGAGCAAAAACTGGCTCAACAATGGCACGGGGCGACCCGTCGCACCTTTGCTCGCGCCTGATTTCCATGCGGTACCAGCGATGTCCAAATGCGCCCATGGGTATTTTTCCGTGAATTTGGACAGAAAGCACGCGGCGGTTACGCTGCCTGCGGGCATCCCGCCAATGTTAGCCAGATCGGCGAAGTTGGATTTGAGCTGCTCGCTGTACTCCGCATCCATCGGCATGCGCCATGCGGTGTCTTGCTGCGTTTTACCCGCGGTTTGCAGTTCTTGCGCCAAATGATCGTCGTTGGCAAACAGGCCAGAGTGGTGATGACCCAGTGATACCACGCATGCACCGGTTAGTGTGGCGATGTCCACGACAGCCGTGGGCTTGTAGCGTTCGGCGTAGGTCAGTGCGTCGCACAGAACCAGACGGCCTTCGGCATCGGTGTTGAGCACTTCAATCGTCAATCCTGCCATCGAGGTGATGATGTCGCCCGGTTTATTGGCGTTGCCAGCGGGCATATTTTCACAGGTGGCAATCAGACCGACGACGTTGATTTTTGGCTTGAGTTCACCCAGTACCTTGAACGTGCCGAGTACGGATGCCGCTCCGCACATATCGTATTTCATTTCGTCCATACCCGCGCCCGGCTTTAGTGAAATACCGCCGGAGTCAAAGGTGATGCCTTTGCCGACCAAGACCGTCGGAGCCGCCTTGGCAGCACCACCTTTGTATTCGAGTACGATGAAACGCGGTGGTTCAGTTGAGCCTTTGGCGACCGAGAGGAAGGAGTTCATTTTAAGTGCAGCAATTTGCTTGCGTTCCAAAACCTGTACTTTAAAGCCGTATTCTTTCGCTAATTGTTTGGCGACGTTGCCCAGATGGGTTGGTGTGGCGTAGTTGCTCGGCATATTGCCCAATTGCTTGCTCAAGCCACAGCCTTGCGCAATGGCAATTGCGTTGGCAAATTGTTGTTTTTGCTTAACGGTTGGGGTTTTAGCGGTCATCAGTGTGATCACGCGTTTGGCGCTTTGCGCGGCTTTTTTCGCATTTTGCTTGGCGTGCTCGCCAGTGTGCATGCCATTTGGCGCTTCAAAGGTGTAGGCGGCATCGGAGGCGCTCAATACGAAGGCGTTAATGGCGCTTTCATCATCAAAGTGGCTGTCGAGATAGACGTAGGCTTGTTTGACTTCGTATTGCTGGCAGTAGGTGGTGATCGTCTGCGCTGCGGTTTTTACGGCTTTATCGGATACTTTTCCGGTTCCCAGAATGATATATTGGCTTTGGCTGGTGCTGTCGATCAGACTGATTTGTTGGCCGCTGGCGGCGGTAAAGTGCTCAGTATCCATCGCGGTGCTGAGTGCGTTTTGTACCGATTCGGGCAGGGTCGCTAAAGTCGCTGCGTCCACAAAAGCGCGTGATTGTTCGTTTTGACTGGCGATGATGAAAATGCAGTTCAGTTGTTTTTTAGAGCCTTTGGGTAAGGAGGCCGCTTTGAGCTGAAATATCATGGTGATTTTCCTGTAAAATAAGACTTTTGAATAATAAGCGCTATATTTTTTCGACTTTGTTTTATAAAGTGGGTATGCCAAGTTGTGTGGTATCGAGATGTTGCGCGATGGGCATTATTATAGTGCAGGTTGTACTTTATTTTTAGGTGGGTTTTGCATGATTTTTCAACGCTCGATTCTGCGGGAAAAAATCACCTTGACTGCAGTTATTTTCTTTACGCTGTTCACGATTCTGACTGTGTTTTTTTTGGTGCGTTCGCTCAACGACGTCAATCAGGGCAATATTTCGATTGATGTTTTGCTGCAATATTTGTTGGTGATTTCCTTAGGCTATTTTCCGCTGATTATGGTGGCGACGGTGATGATCGCGCTCATCAGCACGATTGCGCGTATTTATAAAGACTCCGAAATGGTGGTTTGGCAGACCTCGGGTGCCAGTCACTGGGCGATTTTTCGCCCAGTGTGGATGTTGGTGCTGCCGATGTTTGGTTTTTTGCTGTTTATGAATGCGGTGATTGTGCCGTGGACGAATCAAAAAATGGCGGCGTTTAAATTAGATAATACGATTAGTCAGCTTAATTTGGTCAAGAGCGGCTCATTTCAAACCACTAAGAATGGTGAACGTACCATCTTTGTCGGTAAGGTGAAAACGGGTGTTTTACCTGAGTTTGAGCATATCTTTGTTGCACAAAAAGGTGAAAATAAAAATCTTACGATAATTGCTCAGTCAGCCAAGATGCAAGACAGTGATGATGGGCGTGCGTTTTTAGTTTTGAGTGATGGGCGGCAATATTTATTGGAAGAAGACAAAGGTAAAATCAGTAGTATGCGTTTTGGTCGTTATGGCGCGTCACTGGAAGATTTCGTCAATGTGAATGTCAAACAGTTACAAGAAAAACCAGTTGATCAGATGTTTACGCAGGAGTTGATCGCGAAAGGCAGTTCTGCTGCTTTATCTGAATTGTATCGACGTTTTTCTGATGCTTTTATGATTATTCCCGCTGCAATTTTCGCAGTGGTATTGGGATATGTGCGTCCCCGTTCGGCTCGAACGTGGGGTGTTTTGATGGGAGTTTTGATTTTGATGATTTATTTGAACGTCATTAAGATTGGAGAAAGCAATATCGCAGATCGCGAGTGGCGGTTTTCTCAAGCAATCTTAGGTGTTCATGGTGGTTTTCTAACGCTGAGTTTATTGGCCCTGTGGTATCGCTTTAATTCGTGGCGTTTGCCTAGTTTTTCTTTATCCAGCTTGTTGAAAAAGCAAAATTGATCGGGAGTGGATAAGTATGAACTTGGCTATTAAAACTTTTTACCGAGAAATTCTACTGTCGATTTTGGCTGTGCTTTTGGGTTTTTTCTTAGTGTTAGTCACGATGGACGGCCTGGAAGAGATGAAAAATCTGGGTAAATTTGATTACACTTGGCGCACGCTGGCATCGGTTGTTTTATTGCGCTCGCCGGATTATGTCTATCGACTTTTACCGATTTGCACGTTGATTGGCGGGGTGTTGGCCTTATCGAATATGGCCGCACGCTCCGAGCTGATTGCGTGGCGTGCGTCGGGTTTGAGTGTGAAGCATATGGTTGGCATCATTATGAGCATGGGCGTGTTACTTGCCGGCGTAGTGATTGTGGTCGGAGAAGCCGGTATTGCTAATGCCGACCAGTGGGCTCGTAGCATCAAAAATACTGCATTGCATTCGGATTCGTATTTCAAGAATGCCGGTGGTTACTGGAGCCGTCAGTTGCTGGAGCAAGAGGGTAGCCGTATGATCAATGTGCGCACAGTGATCAAAGGGGACACCTTGGCCGATGTGCGGTTGTACGAAATGACACCGGATTTCGCGCTCAAAAGTATTGTATATGCCCAGACCGCCCATGAAACCGAACAATCCGGTCAATGGCGCTTAAAAGGCGTGACTCGCTACGATTTGAATTTGAGTGACAAGGGTGTCGTTGCATCAAAAAAAGAACAGCGGTTCGAAGAACAAATCGTGAATTTGGGCGATAACACACTTTCAACCATTCGCTATCAAGGACAATCCTTTGTCGGTTTGCCTCTGATGAAATTACGTCAGCGAATTGATAGCTTGCAATCTACAGGGCAGCGTTCGCGTGATTTTGAATTGGGTTTCTGGCAAAAACTATTTTACCCTTTGAGTATGTTGACCATGCTGCTGCTCGCATTACCGTTTGCGTTCATGCAGACGCGCAAAGGCGGTGTCGGTGTGCGCGTGGTTACAGGGATTTTTTTGGGGCTGCTATTTTTTATTTTGACAGCTTTAGTACAGTTTTTAGGACCTTTGTTGACGTATTCGCCCGCAGTGATCGCGGCGATGCCAACGATATTGTTCTTATTCATCGCCATGATTTGGTTATGGCGTGTGACTCGTGTAGTCTAATCCATCATTGATAGGTAACTTGAGATGAATATTAATTTACAACAATTGCGCTATGTGCGCGAAATCGTGCGTCAGGATTTTAATCTGACTCGTGCATCTGATGTGTTGTTTACCTCGCAACCGGGTGTGTCGAAAACCATTTTGGATTTGGAAGCGACGCTTGGTTTTGATTTATTTGAACGTCATGGCAAACGCATTCGTGGTTTAACCAAAGAGGGCTCGATTTTATTGCCGCAATTGGAACGTATTTTGCAGGAAATGGATGATTTTAAAGATCTGGTGTACGAATGTAAAAATCCTAAATTTGGTCGTTTAACCATCGCCACCACGCACACGCAGGCGCGCTATGTGCTGCCACAGGTGATTGCGAAATTTCGTGAGAAATACCCTGATGTGCGCCTATCATTGATCGAAGGCGCTCCCTCTCAAATTGCACAAATGGTGTTGCACGATCATGCCGATATCGCTGTGGCGACCGAGAAACTGGCTGCGACTGAAGGCTTGGACTCTCAGGCGTGCTATGAATGGACACATCAGTTGC